>JBAXYP010000265.1:0-3446 GCA_041670725.1 Sphaerochaetaceae bacterium | reverse complement strand
CGGCAAAACGGCCATCGTCGAGGGGCTTGCCCAACGGATTACCAGCGGAGACGTTCCTGAATCGCTGAAGGACAAACGGATTCTTTCATTGGATGTCGGTTCGTTGGTCGCGGGGGCGAAATTCCGTGGCGAATTCGAAGAACGACTCAAGGCAGTGGTCAACGAGGTGGCTTCTAGCGAAGGTCGGATCATCATGTTCATCGATGAGCTGCATACGATCGTCGGCGCTGGCGCGGCCGAAGGTTCGACCGACGCATCCAACCTGATCAAACCGGCGTTGTCTCGCGGGGAACTTCATGCCATCGGTGCGACGACTTTGGACGAATACCGGAAATATATCGAAACGGACAAGGCTCTGGAACGTCGATTCCAACCGGTGTACTGCAAGGAGCCCACCGTCGAAGATACCATCGCGATCCTTCGCGGTTTGCGCGACAAGTATGAGGTGCATCATGGAGTCCGTATCAAGGATGACGCATTGGTCTCCGCTGCGGTGCTTTCCAACCGGTACATCACCAATCGTTTTCTCCCGGACAAGGCGATCGATTTGATCGACGAGGCGGCAAGCCAATTGAAAATGGAAATTGAAAGCCAGCCAGTCGAATTGGACAAGATCGAACGGAGGATCCTTCAGTTGAACATCGAAGAAAAGTCCCTTGAGAAAGAGACCGACGAAGCTTCTTTGGCGCGGTTGGCGAAGATCAAGGGAGAATTGGCCGATCTAAAGAGCAAAGGCGACTCCATGAAACTCCAATGGCAGAATGAGCGCTCCGCGATTTTCGGCATCAAGGAGAAAAAAGCAAAGCTGGAACAGCTGAAGGTTGAGGAGCAGCAAGCCGAGCGCCAAGGAGATCTTACGAAAGCCGCAATGATCATGCACGGTGAAATGCCGAAACTTCAGGCGGAGATCCAAAAAGAGGGCGACAATCTCGCCAAAGTCCAGAAGGACGGGAAGCAATTGCTTCGCGAAGAAGTCAGCGAAGACGACATTGCCCGTATCGTAAGTTCGTGGACTGGTGTCCCTGTGGCGAAGATGCAGTCCAGTGAGAAGGAGAAGTACCTGGAACTGGAGACGACTCTTTCCAAAGCGGTCATCGGACAGGACGAGGCGATCAAGGCGGTGGCGAACGCCATCAGACGGAACAAGGCAGGCATCGGTGACGAACATCGCCCCCTTGGTTCGTTTTTGTTCGCTGGTCCCACCGGCGTGGGCAAGACGCTGCTTGCCAAGGTGCTGGCGGGCTTCTTGTTCGACGATGAGAAGGCGTTGACCCGCATTGATATGTCGGAATACATGGAAAAGTATTCGGTCAGCCGCCTGATCGGGGCCCCTCCGGGGTATGTTGGGTACGACCAGGGCGGCCAACTTACCGAAGTGGTCCGTCGCAGACCGTATTCTGTGATCCTGTTCGATGAGATTGAGAAGGCGCATCCCGATGTTTTCAATATCTTGCTTCAGATGCTGGATGACGGGAGACTTACTGATGGGCAGGGACGCGTCGTGGATTTCACCAATACGGTGATCATCATGACGAGCAACCTTGGTTCGACGGAATTGCTTTCCGCAAAAGACTACTTGGAAGGGAAACAGGAAGTAATGGAAGCGATCCGTCACGCCTTCAAGCCGGAGTTCATCAACCGAATTGACGAGATCGTCGTCTTCAAGAGCCTTGGCGAACCTCAACTTCGGCAGATCGTCACGTTACAGTTGGAAGCCCTTTCCAAGCGGATAGAGGCGAAGGGCTTGCATCTTTCCTGGAGCGATGCGGTGGTCGATTTGATATTCAGGGAGGGGTATCGTCCCGAGTATGGGGCCAGACCAATTCGCAGGGCAGTACAGGATCTGGTTGAGGATCCTCTTGCTCTGAAGTTGCTTGAGGGCAAGTATCCGGAAGGAAGCGCGATTCATCTGGATGTGACCTCCGAGAAACTGGTCATCTCCTGATGAGTTGGGCATAAGCTTGCGCGGTGTCGATGTCCGTCACGAAGGCGGGGTCGTCCGTGGCATAGGGCAGAATGTCGGGCCGGGACAGCAAATGATGCATCGTTTCTCCTTTCTCAGCTTTGAGGATCAGGGGGATGAAGAAGGAGCGAAGCAACACTGGATGTCCCGGTTCCGTCGTTTTGTAGAATGGGCGTACGCCGTTGTATCCGTCGAGGTGTTCGGAGAGTGTGCGGTAGTGGCATGCTTGGATCAGAGGAAGGTCTCCCACGGTGACGAAGAAATCTTCATCCGCACGGAGAATCCGCGTTCCAGCCTGTGTCGAAGAGAATTGTCCGTCCGTGTAGGCAGGATTGTTCGTCAGTGTGAGAGCCGGGCAGGCCAGGTCGGCAAGTGAAGCCTCCACGCGGTCTCGTTGGAAACCCGTAACGACGACGGTGCGCAGACCTGCTTCCAAAGACACCTGCACGCTGTGGTGGATGATGTCTTTGCCATCCCACGGATAGAACAGTTTCTCTCCTCCGCTCCGTTTCCCCAGTCCCGCCGCCAAAATAACGTTCTGCATGGTTCCATCATACACGAACGTGGCAAATTGACCAAATCCTTTTGTTTCTGGTATTCCATACGTATGTTTGCAACCTATGTGAATTGTATTGCGGTGATCGCGGGGTCTTTGATCGGCTTGCTGTTGAAGAAGGTGATCAAGGATTCCTTCAAGGAAATCGTCATGACCAGTGCAGGTCTGGTGACGATCGTCATCGGCGTGGGTATGGCGTTGAAAACCGATTCCTATCTTGTGATGATTTTTTCGGTGATTCTCGGTGGATTCGTAGGATACGCATTGCGTATCGAGGACCACATACTCGGTTTTGGGGGATGGATCCAGCGGAAAACAGACAAGGACGGTGATGGGGTGGGCTTTTCCCAGGGATTTCTTAATGCGTCTTTGCTGTTTTGTACCGGTGCGATGTCCATCGTCGGTTCGATTCAAGCCGGGACGATCGGCGATTACCAGCTGATCCTCGTAAAGTCCGTGATGGATGGATGCATGGCCGTTGTCTTCTCCGCCGCCTATGGTATAGGAGTGCTGTTCAGTGCCGTGGTCGTTCTTTTATATCAGGGATTCTTCACTCTCGCCGGGGGATGGCTACAGCCTCACTTGGGGGAGAGTGGCATCAACGAGATGGGCGCTGTCGGCGGAGTTCTCCTTTTGATGATCGCCGGAAACCTCCTGCAGGTAAAGAAATTCAAGACGGGAGATTTTCTTCCCGCCTTGGTGTTCGCTCCGATTCTGGCGCATTTCATTTCGATGTGAAGTTACCGGTTAGCGCAGGTTCTTTGCATTGGTGAGCGCCGTTTCGTTGTGAATGTCCTTCTGTACCGGGCACTTGTCCAGATGCCAGATCTCTGTCGCGTATTCGGTAATGGTCCGGTCACTCGAGAATTTGGCACTGGAGGCGATGTTGAGGATCGCCTTCTCGTTCCACGTCTTCTTGTCCTGATG
>JBAXYP010000264.1:0-3471 GCA_041670725.1 Sphaerochaetaceae bacterium | reverse complement strand
TTCAATCATTCGCTCGGAGGAGACATCCTGCACGCGTTTCCGACGAAACAACTTCTCCCCGAGTGGGTCCACGTCATCGACGACGGAGACATTACCGAAGGCATGAGGATCGTCAAGGCAGAGAACAGGACTACGGTGCCGACCTGCCGCAGTACGGATATCCCCTACAAGAAAGGAGTCAACTACACCGCCGTTCTGGACGGGTTCCTTGTTTCCGATAACGTCAGCGCTACCGCGACGGACATTGACAACGAATTCGCCTACAGCGATCATCAACCCGTGGTACTGACATTCACCCTCGAGCCGTAAGATGGAATACTACAGCGCGTTCGCCATCTGTCCTCTTTTCTCGGTCAGCGACCTGAAGCGCCAACGTGCCATGCTCGAACTCATGGATATCTGTTTCGAGACATTTCCCTGCAACACATCCATACTTTCCAAAGGAATGGTCACCAAAGACGTTCTGCTTGTCGCGCAAGGAAGCGCCGCGCTTATGGTTTCCGATTGCAAAGGAAACCGAACCCCCATGAAAATCGTTCAACGGGGGGAAACGACGGGAGAGGCGCTAGCCGCAAGCGGACAGCGGAACCCGATGGATATCCTCGCACGCGAAAACGATACGGTGATCGCGAGAATCCCGATACGGGAAATTCTGCAGAATGAAGAACTCGAAAGAAACTTCGTCTCCCTACTCGCCTTCCGGACTCTTGATCTGCTGAGGCGAAACGCCATGCTGACGCAACGGAGCGTCAGGGACAAAATCCTGTTCTTCCTCTCCCAGCAAAAGGAAGCTCACCACAATGCGACATTTCTTCTTCCCATGTCCAAGAAAGAACTCGCCGCACTGCTGTGCGTTGATCCGAGCGCCCTTTCCCGGGAATTGGCGAAACTCCAGAGAGAAGGAATCGTCGAGGTCCATAAGAACCTTTATACGCTACGTTGATTTGACGGGATCATCCATCGTCTCAATGATGTCGCAGACCCATTCAAACAGAGCGTTCTTCACCACGGCGTATTCCAGTTCGCCTTCAAACGGCTCCAGATCCTCTCGTTTCGCCCCCGCGTACGCGATGATGCGCGGCGGACCGAAAAACGCACGGGTTTTCTTCTCTTCCTGAATCTCACGTACAGGGCAGCCAAGGCTCTGGGCGATCGCCCGGTAGTCTTCCTGTTCCACGGAAACGATGAGAATCAGATCGTCTTCTCGCCAGAGACTTGCCGCATACGGAACATACACGAGATCCGCGCCCTGCAACAAGGAAGGATTTCTGTGCATCTGGAGTCTTAAGCCCGAAAGAGAATACACCCCATCGGAAAGAATACCCGTCGTCGCATCGATGATGCCATGCCAAAGGTACGTTTCGATGGGTTCCGTCTGGTCTTTATCGATCGTCATGCTTTCACCTTATCAGGCCTTCAGACACGTTGCAACAAGTTCTCAATGGTTAAATCCCCCAAACTGGTGATGCCATGTTCCTTGATCTCTGCGGCGACGGACTCCCCGGCCGTATCCCTGTCTTCCACACCCATCGATTCCAGGCTGTATAGGGCTCCTGCAAGATCCTGGACCTTCAAGTCCTCCAACGGTCTCGCCACCGTATAGGAGGTGTGCTGGTTGTTCGTCGGCGTGATGAACTTCAGATCGGTCATCAAGTCAAGGAAACCGTACAGTCGGTATTCGGAAACGGCGAGCCGCTCGATGATCTCACGGGTCTCCGTCACCCCTTTTCCATCCCGAAAATTGGATGCGATCAACATCATGATGTTGATCCCTTCGGAAAGCTGGAGCGCCGGACTCTGCGGGAGTCCTTTGAATTTCTGCAAATCGGGACGGAATTGGTAGACGTAGGTGAATTCAACGACCCAGAAACAAATCACCCAGAAGAAGTACATCCAGAGCAAAAAGAGAAACAGGGCCGCAAATGAACCATAGATGACCGAATACCTCGCCACCAAGGTCGTCAACGAAGAGAAGATCAAATTGGCGATCATCATGGCGATCGTTCCGTACAGCGAAGCGAAGAACGCCGCCTTTCCCTGCACCCTGACGTTCGGAACGAAGTAGGTCAGCATAAATAGGATGAACCAAATCAACGATGCGGGAGCGAGAAATCCGAAAACCTTGTCCCAGAAAGAAATGTACCTGCCGATGATCCGTGCGTACCAGGTGTTGAGTTTCCCCTCGATACTGATGTACGCGGCTCCGACAAGCACGGAAATGATCAGGAACGTAACAAACGAGAGAATCCGTTTGACCAGATTCCGGTCGATGGATGTCCGGAAAATGCGATTCACCTGGTTCCACACCTTGTTGATCAGAAGCACCATGGTGACAAGGAAAGAAAGAAGGCCGACAACTCCCAACCGCATGGCGTTGCCGGTATACGTATTGATGAGATTCAGGAATTGTTCGGCGGCTTGTTGCCCAAACACCTGGGCGAACAATTTGCCCATTTCCTCGACAAACGACTGCAATACACCGAACGCACCGAAAAAAGAATAGAGAAACGTAAATCCCGGAACCAAGGCCATCAACGTCGAATAGACCATCGAACTCGCGGCGGTGAAGATATTGTCCTTCATCCCCATCCGATAGGCCAGATAGCCAAGATCCCCCGCCGCCTTGAGCTTCTGCTTTTTCTTTGCTTCCATCAGATGCGTTTTTCCATCCACGAAAGCAGAAACGCCTCCGTCTGCTCTCTGTTCGTCTCGTTGAGAACCTCATGCCGCGCGCCATGTACCAATCGGAGTTCTACGTCCGAGATGCCCGCATCCTTGTACAACTCGCAAGAGGCGCGCACTCCCTTCCCGTACTCCCCCACCGGATCCGCATCACCACTGATCAGGAGGATCGGAAGGTCCTTCGGAATGGAGGCGATCCGCTTGGGATCATTGGCGAACGCAATGCCGTCGAGCAGATCGACGAAAAACGACGAAGTGCAGACGAATCCGCACAGCGGATCATCCACGTATTTCTTCACTTCCACTTCATCGCGGGAAAGCCAGTCGAACGACGTCTTGTGTTCGGGAATTCGTTTCAGATACGAACTGAAACTCATCTTGTCAAGTTTTGCGTCGGTATGATCCGCACCGTATTTTCGCACATGGGAAAGAGCGATTCTCCTACCCATCCATCCGACAATTCCCTTTGAAGAACCCGTGCCCATGACGATTACGCCGCTGAAATAATCGGGATGCTGCACCATCACGGTGCGAGCGAGAAACGATCCCATGCTGTGACCGAGCATAAAATGAGACACCTTGGGAAAATCGCTCGCGATCACCTCATCCAACGCATAGGAATCATCGGCGATTGTCTGCCATCCGTGTTCTTTGGCAAGAAAGCCTAGTTTCTCGTTGTTTTTCGTCGCCGTCAACCCATGACCCCGATGATCCTGACAATATACGGCGATACCGTGTTCCGTGAGAAACGAGGCAAACCTCCCATATCGTTCACTGTGCTCCGCCATG
>JBAXYP010000263.1:0-3472 GCA_041670725.1 Sphaerochaetaceae bacterium | reverse complement strand
GTAGGAGTTTCCTTCCACGTCGACCAGACGGGAACCTTCCCCACCGACAAAACAAAGAGGAGCCTGTGCATAGCAGTCCTGGAGGAACCGCTTACCCATATCTTGGCATTGATCGTTCGTCATGATTTCTTCTCCTATTTGTACAACATGGTACCGACACCTTCATTGGTGTAAATCTCAAGCAAAATGGCGTGTGGAGTCTTTCCGTTGAGCACATGCACACTCTCCACGCCCCGTTTCAACGCATCCAGACAACACTCCACCTTGGGAATCATGCCTCCCGTAATGATTCCCTGGGAAATGAACTCCCGTGCCTGCGTCTCCGAAAGTTGCCTGATGATCGTCTCCGGGTTGTCCTTGTCCGTCAGGATTCCTTCGACATCGGTGATATACACCAATTTCTGCGCATGAAGCGCGCCTGCGACTGCGGATGCCGCATAATCAGCGTTGATATTGTAGGTCTGGCTGTTTGCATCCACGCCCACCGGAGCGATGACCGGCACAAAACCGCTGTCCATCAATGTGGACAGAAGCGTGGTGTCAACCTTCTCCACCTCACCGACAAACCCGAGGTCGGGCCCCCCCTGTTTCTTTCTTGCAAGCAGGGTGTGCCCATCCTTCCCCCCGATGGAGACGGCCTGAACTCCCACCACTTCCAAGTCTTCCACCAGGCTTTTCCCGATTGATCCCGAAAGAACCATCTCGGCGATTTTCGCCGTTTCGGCGTCGGTCACTCTCAGTCCGTCGACGAATCGCGTTTCTTTGCCCAGCTTGTCCAGCATAGCGGTGATTTCCTTCCCTCCACCATGCACCACCACGGGCCGCAAACCGAGGTATTTCAACAGGGCTATGTCGTTGACGGTAGACTTTCTGAGTCTTTCGTCCACCATCGCCGAACCGCCGTACTTGATAACCACCGTAATACCGGTAAATTTCCGAATATAGGGAATGGCATCGATCAGAACCCCGGCTTTCTCGATTTCCGTAAGATGTGTCATTTCAACTCCTGTAGTCCCCGTTGATCCGAACATATTCGTAGGTCAGATCACACCCCCACGCCGTGGCCTCGCCCGATCCAGGGCCGACATTCGCCTCCACATGGATTTCTTTCTCCAAGAGAATCGTCTTCGCCCGATATTCGTCGAAGATGATCGGCTTGCCGGCATCCACCACGCGAATCTCCCCCTTGGAAGAGGAAAAGGAGAGCGTGACTTGCGAAGGATCGAAATCCGCGCCGCTGTATCCCATGGCACAGAGTATCCGTCCCCAGTTGGCGTCACTGCCGAAGAACGCCGCTTTGACCAGCGAAGAAGAGATGACGCTTTTGGCAAGGGTTCTGGCCGTTGCCTTGTCCTTCGCTCCGCTTACATGCACCTCGATGAACTTACTCGCGCCCTCCCCGTCCCGTACGATTTCCTTGGCAATAAAGGTATGCACATACAGAAAGGCATCGGCGAACGTCGGCCAGTCCGGCGACGTTTCGTCCAGTTCGGAAATCTGACTCTGTCCGTTCGCCAGCACCAGAACGGTATCGTTCGTCGACGTGTCTCCGTCGACGCTCACCATGTTGTACGTTTCGGTAATGGAGGAACCGAGCAACTTCTGCAACGATTCCTTCTCCACTTTCGCGTCCGTGGTGATGAACGAAAGCATCGTCGCCATGTTGGGATGGATCATCCCACTTCCTTTCGCCATGCCGCTGATATGGACTTTCTTGCCCTGGATGGCGAATTCCACGGCGATCTCCTTGGTGTGGGTATCCGTCGTGCAGATCGCTTCGGCGGCATCATGACCATTCTCCCGTTTCACCCCCTTGACGCACCGGGCAATCCCTTTTTCCACGATATCCATCGGCAACGGAACGCCGATAACCCCGGTGGAACAGACGAGCACGTTCTCCGCCCCCATTTCCGGGAGCAATTTCTTTTCCTTGTTCAACGAAACGGCGGTGCATTCGGCCATCCTCCGCGCGTCGGACAGTCCCTGTTCTCCGGTATAAGCATTTGCGTTGCCGCTGTTCACCACAACGGCGAACGCCGAGCCGTCGCTTTCCACAATCTTCTTGTCCCATAAAACCGGTGCGGCCTTCACCAAATTGGTAGTGAACGCACCCGCGACAGTACACGGCGTAGTGGACAATACCAGCGCAAGATCCTTCTTGTGCCGTTTCAATCCGCAGGCAATGCCATTCGCGAGAAAGCCTTTCGGCGTGGCGATCGAACCTTCAATGATCTTCATATTTCCCTCTACAGCGAGAATCCCGCCAAGGCTTCCGTTTCCTCAAATCCAAAGCGGATGTTCATGTTTTCCACCGCCTGTCCGGCGGCGCCTTTATACAGATTATCCAAAGCCCCCACGACGATGATCCGATTCGTCCTTCGATCCACCGTCCAACCGACGCCGAGAGTGTTCGTAGCGGTGAAAAACCGACTCTCCACCGCATCTGCGGATGGATACAAGCGTACAAACGGTTCCTTGCCGTACATCGTTCGGTATGCTTTCCCGATCTGTTCCTCCGTCACCCCGTTCTTCAATGTGGCGGTACAAGTAGCCAGGATGCCACACTTCATCGGAACAAGATGCGGAGTAAACTGCACCATCACCGGATGCGCCGCGACAAAAGAAAGCTCCTGTTCGATTTCCGGCGTATGACGGTGGCTGGCCACCCCGTACGCTTTGACCGATTCGTCACATTCGCAGTATAACGAAGCGATCTTCTCACCGCGTCCCGCTCCGCTTACGCCGCTCAATGCGTCGATAATGATACTATCCGTTTCAACGAGTCCCATCACCGGAGAGAGAGCAAGGATGGACGTAGTGGTGTAACAGCCTGGGTTGGCAATCAGGGAAGCATTTTTGATGGCACCGCGGTGCAATTCGGGCAATCCGTATACGGCTTGGGAAAGCAGTGCAGAGACCGGGGCTTTCTTCTTGTACCATTTTTCGTAACAGGAACCGTCATGAAGACGGAAATCGGCTCCGAGATCGATAACAACGGTCTTTTTAAGCATTCCCGTTGTGACCTGTACGGCGGAGAGGCCGGCAGGAAGGGAGAGAAAAAGCACGTCGCATTCCGAGGCGGCCGCGTCAATGTCGTCTTCCCGAAGAATCTGATCGCACACCCCGAGCATCGCGGGATATACATGTGAAAACGGTTCTCCAGCATAACTTCGGGAACCCAAGAACGCAATCTTCACCTCCTGATGGGAACACAAAAGCGAAACCAACTTCGCACCGGCATACCCCGTTGCCCCAATGACACCTGCTTTTATCATAGACTCCTCATAAATTATGGAATAATTATACTAAAATTTGTGGGTTATACAAGAGTTTATGCATAAATTTTCCCATATTTTTGCATAAAAAATCAGGAAAGCCACCAGCAATGGAGACGTTCAAACGAAAAACCGAGTCGTGCATGAAGCCGTACCGATGCATCGTTTCCGACGACGATGTCGCAAAACGGAAGATC
>JBAXYP010000262.1:0-3483 GCA_041670725.1 Sphaerochaetaceae bacterium | reverse complement strand
CGCGCAAACGCACCGGTACGTATGTTCGAGACGACGATCCCCATTGGCAAATGCATGGATCAAACGGGAACGGGCGGCGATTTCCTGGTATGCAGTCCGGTCGTCCCGATATACATACCTCATCGATCGTTCAACAAACAGATCATATTGGTCGCATTCAGCTTCATGGGGATCGGGGAACAAGACGTATCGATGCCCCAGCAATTTGTTTATCGTGATATCCGCTTGAATGAAAAACAACGTTTTATCGCTGTACAGTGTAGGATGGGTCTGTTCCCTTTCAAACAACTCAATTTGCTTCTGCTGTTCCGTGTAGTCCGCGGCGATGAGGATCGCCCGCATCGGCCTTCCCTCTTCCTCCGTAATGGTTTGGATCATCATCCGATACCATGCGGCACCTCTGGTCTTCGTTGGAGCGAATTCCACATCCAGGTGAACGGACGGCATTCCATTCTCAATGCTTCGCACTCCGTCACGCACGGCATCTTCATACTGGGGAGAAAAAACATGCAACGCGATCATTGATTCAGGAAAATCCCTTAGAATCGACGGAAGCGACAACGAACGGCTCATGTTCTCGCCCACATGCAGAATTTTTTCTTGCACATCCAAATCGGCGATGTACATCGATGTTTGCTTGATCGCCATTTCCAGGATGTCCTGACTCGCTTTCAGGTGCCTTAACCACGTATTCTGTTTTCGATGAAGGATGACGAGCGCGACAATTGAGGTAATGGCAAAAATCAGGATACCGATGAAAAAAACAAGGAGCGATTGGTGCTGGACAAATATGGATTCGGGCTGGTTGACCATAATGCTTCCTGCGGGCAACCATGCCTTCTTGATGGAAAATCTCTGCAATTGCCGATAATCGAACAGATACTCGAACGGCATAGTCTCGACGGGAATGGATCCCGGCTTCTCCCCTCCGAGTACGCGCAAAGCCAATCTACCCGCTTCCCGTCCCATCCCCGTAAATGACAGCACCGCCCCACCGAAACTTCCTTCCCCGATGGTACATTCGTCGGTACGGAACAATGGTACGGAAGCGACGCTGCCAAGGAACGATCCCGCTTGGGAAAGCGTATACGTGTTTCCATCCCCGTCTCTGGTGCAATGAAGGAACAACAAAATCGTATTTACCCCGCATGAACCGAGGCGTTGGGCAATTTCATCCTTACCAAGGAGGGAGCAATCGAGTATCTCGAACCGAAGGGAAGGGAATTGGTCCTTGATTGCAAAAAACTGTGTCGCGGATCCTTTCCCCGACGGGCTATCGTCACTGATGGCAAGCACGCGCTCCGCCAATGGATAGAGATGATTCGCCACCCTGATCGTCTCTGCGATGTGGAATGTCTGTGTCACGCCGGTGAAACGAGGATCCTCGGCGGCGCGAGAGGCAAGCTCCGTCGAATTGATGCCTTCGAACACAACCGGAATCCCGGCGAACGCATCGTCCTTCTCTTTCATCGCGAACGCCAACGCTTCGTCATCGCCGGTAATGAGCAGATCGAACGGAGGGGCTCCCTCTGTTCGCCATGCGTCCAGCACCTCCAGAATCCGACGTTCCGACTCCTGAAGCTGAGTGTTTCTCGCGTCCATGAACAACCACTGCACGTGCGTCGTTGCCTTAAGTACTTCATCGACCCCTTGCATCTGGAGGCGAACTCCGTCCCAGTCGTACGCATACGAACTGAGAAACAGCACATGGGAAGCCTCCACGGAAAACCCCGGAGCCAGATTGCATGCAAGCAAAACACCTAAGAGAATCAAAGCGGCACGTTTACGAAGGAGGGCCATACAGGCATCGTAGCATGGTTTCGCCGTTCCGTAAACGAACCTACTCTTCGAACATTCCCTTGCGAACGATCGTCCCATCCTTTGCGAGAAACTGCCCTCGGCAGAGCACCGTCTCCACCTTCCACGTATCCAACACGACGAAATCGGCGCTGTTTCCCGGCTCAATGATTCCGATCCCCTTAAGACGAAGTGCCTGTGCGACCGTTGCCGTACAGGGGAGCAACGCTTTTTCCACGGAGAATTGGTATTCCTCGACAAGTTCGCGAATCGTCTGCAACAACGCCGTCATTCTCCCGCGATCCATCCCGATGATCTCCTTCTTTTCGTTCCACTTAGGCATCGACCCGTTGGAATCACTGGACATCGTCACTCTGTTCCACGATTCGTCATCCAGCGTCGAGGCCAATGTGGCCATGTTTCTCGCTGCATTCCCTCCCGTAGTGATGTCCGCATACCCTCCCGTCTCGATCCATCGCTTCGCCTGCTCCAGATGCCTGCCCATGTGCGTAGGACGGAATTGGCTGACCGGAATCGGCGTATCCTTTGCGATCTGGAACAACTGTTCGATTCCGCGGGGATCCGCACCGACATGCAGATGGAGCTCCCCCACTTTTCCTCCGATCAATCCGCCAAGCCTGCACTGGCTGGCAAGCCTCGCAAGTTCCGCCGTATTCGGGCAACTGCACCGCTGGTCGCTGATGGCGATCTTGCATCCGATGACCGGGTCGACGAAAACCAGATCGTCAGCGACCGATCCCGTCAATGTGGGTGACGGATACTCGTAGGAACCAGTCAGGCACCATGCGTGCAATCCTTGGTGGCGAAGCGCCATGGTACTGGCGAACAAATCGCGGATGGTCTTGGTATGGCAATCGGTTCCCAACGTACCGACAAGCGCCGTCACCCCCGCTTTTGCACAGTCGCTGAAGGCAAGCGGCTGGACACGACTTTCCGGCCCGTCCTCCCCCCCGCCACCGATGATATGGACGTGCTGGTCGATCAGACCGGGGATTACATCCATTTCATGGAGATCAATTACCTCCAGATCGGGAAGAGAGACATCGAGCCCTTTCCCCATTGCGACGATCGTCGATCCCGCCACCAAAATATCTTGGATTCCGACATCCTTCGGCTGATGCACGTGGGCATGCCTAAATAAGTATTGCATTCTGACAACTCCTCACATATATTTCTCAATATTCTGTTGATGTCCCTGATAATCCTTCGCTGTATGAATCTTCCCGTCTTTGCCATGAAGGTAAAACAATGCGTCGGTTTTCCCGGGAGCGAAGGCGGCTTCCAGAGCCGACGAGCCCGGACAACAAATCCCGCTGGGAGGCAATCCAGCCTTACGCCTTGTATTGTATGGCGTCTGACGCTCAAAGACTTCCTGTGCGATGGCGTGCGTCCAATCTCCCGTCTCATACCTGGTGGTGGCGTCGATGCCAAGAGGGATGCCTTGTGCCAGGCGGTTGTAAATGATGCCCGCAATGATTGGCATCTCTTCTCCGTTCTGCGTTTCCGCCTGGACCATCGTGGCGATGATCAATACGGCTTCCAATCCATATGTCCGCACCACCTCGCTCCCGGAAAGCGGACTGAGTTCGTCAAGAAGCTTCTGGTGCATTGCCACGGCGAGGCTGGATGCGGCGTCATTTTTTCGGATCGGATAGGAACCGGGGG
>JBAXYP010000261.1:0-3491 GCA_041670725.1 Sphaerochaetaceae bacterium | reverse complement strand
GTGGCAGGGATACTGGATCGCGTACGTCCGCATTCCGCCGTTTATCGTCACCCTTGCAGGCATGTTGCTGTTCCGCGGTCTCGCGAATGTCATCCTCAACGGACTGACGATCTCCCCGTTCCCGGAGAATTACCTCCGGTTGTTCACCAGCTATATCCCTTCGACGGACAGTAGCGCGGCCCATATGGCCGTCTCCCTCTCCGTCGCTGGAGTATTCTGCACTCTGTACGCGATTTCCGAATTGATAAGCAGAAAAGATAAGATCCGCAAGGGATATGCGACGGAAAGCGTAAGCGCCTTGGTGACGAAGATCGTCCTGATTTGTGCGTTTGCCATGGCGTTCGCCACCCTGCTCGGTTTGCATAAAGGATTGCCGATCGTCTTGGTATGGCTTACCGTGATCATCTTTGTTTACGGTTATTTCACCAACAGGACGGTTCCGGGAAGATATTTCTATGCGATGGGCGGTAACGAGAAGGCCGCGATTCTTTCCGGAATTGATACGAACAAGGTATTGTTTTTCGCATATACCAATATGGCGTTTCTCTCCGCGATTGCGGCGTTGGTCTGTTGCGCCCGATTCAACAGTGCGACGCCATCGGCAGGAACGTCGTACGAAATGGACGCCATCGGTTCCTGTTTTATCGGCGGTGCGAGCGCGTACGGTGGTTCCGGGACAGTGGGAGGGGCGATCATCGGAGCCCTCTTGATGGGAGTCCTGAATAATGGTATGTCCATTCTGGGAATTGACGCAAACTGGCAAAAAGCGGTGAAGGGTCTTGTATTGCTCGCCGCGGTCATTTTTGATGTCCTTTCCAAAAAACGTCGCAAGAACGACTGAGGGAAGAGGCGATGGGCATGGTCACCATCAGGGACATTGCGGAAAAGACGAATTTCTCCCGTGGAACGGTCGACAGGGTCCTACATGGTCGTCCGGGGGTGAACCCTCAAACAGTGCGCTTGGTGATGCAGGTTGCGGCTGAGTTGGGATACCACGCCAATACGGCGGGGGTCCTGCTCGCCGCTCGAAAGAAACCTACTCGTATTGGGTGCCTTCTTCCTGATGTGGGCAACGATTTTTTCCTTGACGTTATGTCCGGTTTGATAGCCGCGCAAAAGGAACTTTCCTGTTACGGACTCTCTCTGATCGTCAAACATCTGCGCGGATTCGACGAGAAGAAGCACTTGAAGGGGATCGACGAGTTGATCGAAGAGGGGTGCAATGCATTGCTCTTGACGACAATCAACTCGCAGCGGATCAGGGAGCGTATCGACACCTTGATCGACCAAGGCTTTCCCGTGGCCTGCGTCAATACCGACGTACCTTCGTCGAAACGGCTTTTCTATGTCGGGACGGATTATTACAAATCAGGAAGGACGATTGCAGGGTTGCTCTCCATGATGGGAGACACGCCGCAGAAAGTGATGATTTTTACCGGTTCCTTTGATATTTTCGGTCATAACGAACGGATCAGAGGGTTCATCGACGGACTGGCGGAAAAAAGAATCACGTACCAGATCGTCTGCCAGGAGCAAACTCTTGATGATAATATCGTCGCCTACCAACGGGCAAGCGCCCTCTTCCCCTTACATCCTGAAGTGACGGCGGTATTCATCGTTGCGGGGGGCGTCTACGGAGTGTGCAGGGCGTTGGTGGAAAGCAACCTGCCTCATAAACCGCATGTGTTCTCGTTTGACGACATCCCCGATACTGTCCGGTATCTCAAGGAAGGGGTTATCGACGCAACGGTCACTCAATTGCCGTACGACCAAGGATACCAAGGAGTCAAAAGGTTGTTCGATGCCATCATTGAAAAAAACGGGAACACGAATTTTCTTCCGAGGAACAGGACTCTCGTTCTTTCTCCCTTGATTTTCATCAAAGAGAATGTCAGGAGAGGAAGCGATACAATGGAGGCGCTTTGATGAGTATCACTGCAGGATTGGACATCGGCACGCAAAGCACAAAACTTGTGTGTTACGATTCAGAAAAGCGAAGCGTTGTCGCAAAAGCTTCTGCTTCCTATGGGCTTGTCAGTCGGGAAGATGGGACGCGGGAACAAGAGGCGTGCTGGTTCATTGATGCCGTTCGCAATTGTTTTTCCCAGATTCCCGCCTTCGTTCGCGCCGAAATTTCCGCCATCGGCGTTTCCGGGCAACAACACGGTTTCGTTCCATTGGACAAGAACGGAGAAGTGATCGCTCCGGTCAAATTATGGTGCGATACCTCCACGGCAAAAGAATGCGTCAAGTTGACGGAACAGCTTGGCGGGGCAAATGCTGTGTTTGCGTTGATCGGCAACCAGATCCTTCCAGGGTATACGGCGGGGAAAATTTACGCGATGAAATTGCATGACAAGGACCGGTACGCGCGACTTTTCCATATTCTGCTTCCTCACGATTATGTAAATTTTTATCTTACCGGCCGTTATGTGATGGAAGCCGGTGATGCAAGTGGCACCGCGCTGTTTGACATAAGAAATCGCAAATGGTCCAAAGCGGTGCTTGAGGCGATTGACCGGAACGCCGATTGGGATGCCCTGCTTCCTGAAATCGTGCCGTCCTCCTCCATGATCGGTACGATCTCTTCCGCCGTGGCCGATGAATTGGGGGTCGAACGGGACGTCGTAATCTCCGCCGGCGGGGGAGACAACATGATGGCTGCCATCGGTACCGGATGCGTCTCGAGCGGAATGATGACGGTCAGTATGGGGACGAGCGGTACCTTGTTCGGATACAGTGACAAGCCGATCGCCGATCCGTCCGGATGTCTGGCCGGTTTCTGCAGTTCATCTGGCGGATGGCTTCCGCTTCTGTGCACGATGAATTGCACGGTTGCGACGGAAGAGGTGAGAAAACTGTTTGATATGGATGTTCTCACCCTTGATACCATTGCCTCAAGGGAACCGATCGGCGCCAGAGGTGTGACGATGCTTCCCTATTTCAATGGGGAGCGGACACCGAACTATCCCAACGGCAAAGCCGTTCTGGCGGGTTTCACGTTGGATTCAATGACGAAAAGTGTCATTGCGAGGGCTGCATTGGAAAGCGCCGTTTATTCTTTGAGATACGGTCTTGATTCGTTTGTCAAACTAGGGTTCACCCCGACGTCGATCGTCTTGACCGGAGGAGGCGCGAACAGTCCCATCTGGAGGCAGATGGTCAGCGATGTATTCTCCCTGCCCGTGACGATTCCCGTTATCGGAGAAAGTGCGGCGTTCGGTGCGGCGATTCAGGCGCTTTGGGCGTGCGGGAAGGAGGGGGACGATTTATCCGTCATCGCCGCGCGGCATGTACGGATGGATGAACGAAAAGCATGTTCTCCCGTAAAGAGTGCTTCTGCGGTGTACGACGAGGCGTATCAGAGGTTCCTTCGCTATAGCGAAGCTCTGTCGCCGATGTTTTCGTGAAAAGGAGAAGGAAAAATGAAGGAATATTTCGTGGGGGACCGGGAGTATTTCCCAGGCATCAAAAAAATTCCGTATGAAGGC
>JBAXYP010000260.1:0-3503 GCA_041670725.1 Sphaerochaetaceae bacterium | reverse complement strand
GGTGAACGTGCCGTCCGACGGATAGAACGTGGAGGTCTTTTCCGTTTCGATGACGGCGGAAAGATTTCCGCTCGCCCTGTCGTACGTATAGAGAGTCAAATCACTTTGTCCCTGACCGTCAGTTCTTTTGACGCCAGAAAGCCTTCCCTCTTCATCGTAGAGAAAAACGGAGAGTTCGCCCTTTTGTTCCTCTTTCACCAGCCTGCCGTTCTGATACGTCCGTTTCGTTACCTCACCCGTTTCAAGATTTTTCACCGTCCTTGTATCCAAACCCATTTCCCTCTCGAAGACGGGCGTACCGTCATGGGAAAGAATGGATCCTGAAAGCGTCCATTCGCTCACCTCTCCTTGGAGAAGCGCACCAAGATCCTGTCCAAGCGCATTGGAACGATGAAGAGGCTCGGCAAAAAGAAGCGAAGAGAAGCACAAGAGGACGAACACAGGCACAGACCGCATTTTTTCACTCCAAGCCGACCAACGTATCAAGAAACTCCTCCTTGTCGAACGGATGGATATCATCGTATCCCTCTCCGGTTCCTACGAAAGCGATGGGAATATGGAGTTTGTCGCCGATTTGGATGAGGGCACCGCCTTTGGCGAGTGAATCGTACTTCGTCAGAACCAACGCATCGATCGGAATCGCCTGATTGAACAGTTCCGCCTGGCTTACGCCGTTCTGTCCCGTGGTGCTGTCGATGACCAAAAATCGTTTGTAGTGGTCTTCGTCGATCCCTCTTGCCTGCACTACCTTGTCGATCTTCATCAATTCGCGCACAAGGTTCTCCTTGGTGTGCATCCTTCCGGCGGTATCGACAAGCAAAAGCCCTTTCCCCTTGCTCTGGACACTCGAAATGGCATCAAAAACGACCGCGCCGGGATCGGTTCCGTTCGACTGCTTGATGCATCTGATTCCGAGGCGCTCCGCGTGAATCTCCAATTGATCGACCGCAGCGGCGCGAAACGTGTCGCCCGCGCAAAGCGTTACGTCGAATCCCTGAGCCCCGTACCACCGCGCAAGCTTCGCGGCGGTCGTTGTCTTCCCCACACCGTTGACGCCGAGCATCAGGAACACACTGGCATTTTCCTTGTCCACCATCGGATGGTATTCAAGGATTTTTTCTGAAAGCAACTTCTTAACGAGGTTCTGCAGATCTTCCGGTGTCTTTGGCTTCTCGCTTTTCACTGCTTTCTTCACTTCGTCGCTGACCCAAGCGGCCATCTTCGGACCAAGGTCACCTTCGATGAGCAGGTCTTCCAGTTCGTCATAATATGCGGCATCCAATGTCTTTACGCCAAACAGTGCTTTCAGTTTCGCTCCGAATTGTTTGAACATCGTTCCCTCTCAGAATGATAATATGCTGCCGGTATAAGGTATGGCGGTGCGGAGCAACAATAACCCCATCATGGCGCTGATGCCTTCCCCCGCAAGATACAGGCCGCCCGGCAGAACGGAACCTTCGCCATATATTTCATACATGGTAGGATACACCAATGTAAGGCCGACGGAACAGACGAGGGCGAAAAAAGCACGATAAAACGCCTTTTGCCGTGACGAGAGCAATGTTGCGTCCCCCCACCAATCCGGTTTTGGGTTGAAGGTAATGGTCCCCACCGGCTTGGACACTTGCGTGATCTGAGGCAGGAACCCTTCTTTTCGTGCGGCGATGAGCAAGGGAAGTTGGACGTCGTCGAGTTGCAGGGAACTTGCCGTTTCTTTCTCTTCGCCATTGACGAACCATCGGACGTTGCCGATGTCGGAAACCAATGTCAACGATGGAATGACAAGCGGCTCGAGCCTTGCGTCCACCGTCGTCGTCCGATTCGATTCGACAACCACGTCCACCGTCTTTTGCCGGTATCCGTATGAGGAAATCCCCAAGGTATGCCTTCCCGCGCCAAGAATCATGTATCCCGAACGGACCGTCGCGATCCGCTCCCCGTCCGTCACTGACAAGGATGACGACGGCCTTTCCGAGAACAGGACGATTCCGATCGGATCATCCGTCATGGACGAAGCAAGCGAAAGGGCCATATCCGGTTCGATATCCTGATAATCGTCCCTGAACGAAAGCTTGTCGAACAAGGATGTCGGAGCGTCGTCTCCGCTTTGGAAAGTTTCGACGACGATCCTGTTTCGCCCCGCCGTACGCTCTTGCCGAGCAAGAATCAAGCGATCGTACCCATACGCGTCGCAAAACCATTGGTATGCGCCCTTTCGGAAAATTCCCTTCGCGGAATTCTCCACTTCAGGCGTCTCCACCACGGCGTTCAACGTTTCCTGTTCCTCGGGAGGAACGGCCAAAGGGGCCTGTTGCAAAACGGTTTCCTTGGCATACGCATCGCTTATGGCTTTCCATTCTTCGATTTCCAGTTCCCGTTTCGCTTGTTTCTGGAGATAAACGCGCGTAGGCTCGGATACTTTCCACACTCCCGGAAGGACGTCCGCGGAGAGTGTGGTGAAAAACGAGAAAAACGATGAGGTCTCGTCACTCATATCCACGACGGCTACCCGGTAGTCCGTCGCGAAGAGCAGGGTGCACGCGCATACGAGCATGCACACGACGAGGCCGCTACGTTTCAAGGAGCCGCCTCCTGACTCTTGCGCCAAGACAAATAACTTTCGATAAACGGTTCGATATCCCCGTCCATCACCGACTGGATGTTTCCCGTCTCGAACCCGGTCCGATGATCCTTCACCATCTGGTACGGCTGAAACACATAACTGCGGATCTGGCTGCCCCATGCGATGTCTTTTTTCGCGATGGCGTTCTTCGCATGCTCTTCCTGTCGTTTCGCCTCATAGTAGTCGTACAACCTGGAACGAAGCATTTTGAACGCCATCGCCTTGTTCATCAACTGACTCCGTTCATTCTGGCACTGAACCACGATACCGGTTTCAAAATGAGTAATGCGTACGGCACTGGAAACTTTGTTGACGTTTTGCCCGCCATGGCCTCCCGCCCGATACGTGTCCAGCCGGTAATCCTCCGGTTTCAGCTCGATCGTCACGTCGTCATCGATTTCGGGTGACGCATATACGGAAGTGAACGAAGTATGACGTCGCTTGGCGGCGTCGAAAGGAGAAATGCGTACCAAGCGATGCACGCCCGCTTCCCCTTTCAAATATCCGAACGCGTAATTTCCCGACACTTTGATGGTACAGCTTCTGATCCCTCCGCCTTCCTCGTCTTCCAGTTCGTCAAGGAGCTCGGCTTTGAATCCGTTCCGCTCACAATACCGGAGATACATGCGTTCCAACATGGACGCCCAATCGCACGCCTCCGTCCCGCCGGCCCCCGCGTGAATGGAAAGGAAGCAGTTGTTCTTGTCGAACTGTCCGGAAAGCAACGTCTTCAATTGGAGTCTCTCGAATTCCTCGTTCAGTTCGAGAATCGTTTTGTCGACCTCGCCTTCCACAGCCGGATCGTCCGGCTCGGAAGCATACAAGTCGATCAATTCGGCAGTTTCGTCGATCTTGTCGACAAGGTTTTTCCATGGATAAT
>JBAXYP010000259.1:0-3505 GCA_041670725.1 Sphaerochaetaceae bacterium | reverse complement strand
GAAGAACATGATCAGGAGCAACGATGAATGCCGTTTCAATTTCCCACCTCCCCAATTTGCTTCGGAGTATATCAGCCGCACCTAAAATGTAAAGCACTTTCGGGGGCGTTTCCCATGAAAAAGATCCTCTGGGACACTTTTCTTCCCGCGTGTCGTTTTTCCAACGACGCGCCTTTGTTTCCCCCGTTCACGGACGGAACGGAAAGACAATGGGAAACAGTATACCATATTATCAGAGGATGCCCAACCGCCCATCGATCGGGATGCATCAGCCTGAGGCCGCAACGCTCTTCAAGAATCTGCGGAATGCAAATGCGAGCAGCATCGTCCCGAGGATCATAACGAACGACAGCGCGTTGATTACCGGGGAAACACCGTAGCGGATTTGCGAATAGACGTAGATGGGAAGGGTTCCCGATCCGGGACCGCTGACGAAGAACGTGATGACGAAGTCCTCGAGGCTCATCGTGACGCACATCAAGAAGGCGGAGAGGATTCCCGGCATCAGGGAGGGGATAGTCACCTTCATCAGCGTCTGCACTTCGTTTGCGCCGAGGTCATGAGCCGCTTCGATGGTGCTATAATCGAATTCGTCGAGCCGTGCCGAGACCATCATAAAGGCGAACGGCAACTCGAAAGTCGTATGCGCGATGAAGATCGTCACCATCCCGAGGTTCAGATGGACCGCGGAGAAGAAGATCAGCATGGAGACACCGATGATTACCTCCGGGAGAACCATCGGCAGATAGCTGATGGCGGTGATGTAGGTCTTTCCCTTGAAGCGGTACCATTTGATGCCGATGGAGGCGAGGGTACCGAGCAACGTGGCGGTGAGGCTGCTGGTCAGCGCGATGATGACACTGTTCTCGAACGCCCGCCACAGCGGTTGGCTTCCCAGAAACAGTTTCTCGTACCAAACGACCGATGCGCCTTGCCACTCCATCCCCTTGGCACTGTTGAAGGAGAAAAGCACCACGACGAACAAAGGGATGAACAGAAAGATGATCACCAGACAAAGCATCAGCGTGCTGAAGGAGAAATGTTTTTTATTTGTATAGGGATGGTAATTCATTTTCCTCCTCCCAACTGCGTTTTATGATGCTCCTCTACGCTGTCCTCGAGTTCGGACTGGGACGTGACGACTTTCTTCGACTGGGATACTTTTTCTTTTCTGCCCGTGGCAAGCATCCAGAAAACGCCGATCAGCGAAAGGACGGTGAGCACCATGGAGAATGCAGAGGCAAGCGGCCAGTTCCGTGTTTTGGAGACTTGGTCGACGATGATGTTCCCGATCATCGTGCTTTCCTTTCCTCCGACAAGAAGCGGTACGGTATATTCGCCGAAGATCGGGATGAACGTGAAGATCAGCGACGTGGTGATGCCGCTCTTGATGTTTGGAAGCAGGACCAGAAACATCGACTGAGGTTTCGTCGCTCCGAGATCCCGCGCCGCATCGATCAGGGAGAAATCGAATTTGTCGATCGTAGTGAACAACGGCAGGATGGCGAACGGCAGATACATATAAATCAATACCAAAATGACCGAACCGTTGTTGTAGATCATGTGAAGAGGCTGGGAGATCAGATGGAGTTTCAGCAGGACGTTGTTGAGAAATCCTTCGGTGGACAACAAGCTGATCCATGCATAGATGCGAATCAGACTGTTCGTCCAGAACGGGATGATGATCATAAACAGAAGGAATGTCTGATGTTTGCTTTTCGCCATTGCGTATCCCGTGGGCAATGCCAAAGCCATGCAGAAAAACGTCGCCACGATAGATATCCACAACGTTCTGAACAGTACTTTTGCAAAACTCGGATTACACATCTGGTGATATGCGGTAAGGGAAAACTTCCATTCAACACCGCCATACAAACCGCGTTTTAAAAAACTGTACAAGATAATGATGCCAAGCGGTACGGTGAAAAACAGCGTAAACCACAACCCCATCGGCCAGGCGTAGGCGGTACCTTTCCATCCTTCGCGGATCGCGTCCTTGCGCATGATGCGTCTCATCGTTTCAGATCCTTGATAAGATACCCATCAGCCGCCGCCCAATTCACGTATACGTGATCCTTCCATTCGATTTCCGGTCCGTCGTCAAGAAAGGTGGAGTGCTGTTTGAAAATTTTGAAGATCGGATGCTCTCCCGAATCAAGACGGACGAAGAACTTCGACTGAAATCCGCTGTACACCGGTTCGTCCACGTATCCCTGAAAGCTGTTGATACTTTGTCCGGGGTGTGCTGCAGGCGGTTCGCTGGTGATCCTTATCTTCTCCGGCCTGATGGTAAACGCCTCATGGGCTCCGACCGGTTGCGGGTCATAATCGGTGACGCTGACTTGTTTACCCAATTGTGGAATGTCCATCATGCACATATACTCAGTATCCTGTTTTTCGCAGGAGACGACGGTACCTTCGAAGTAATTGGTTTCTCCGATGAACTTGGAGACAAAGCGCGTCGACGGGGCTTCGTAGATTTCGTATGGATTGCCGATTTGCAACACCTGCCCCTGATTCATTACGGCGATGCGATCACTGACCGACAGTGCCTCGCTCTGGTCGTGAGTGACATAAATGAACGTGATGCCGACCTGTTCGTGCAGGTTGTCCAAATCGATAAGCAGGCTTTGGCGGAGTTTGGCATCCAATGCAGAGAGCGGTTCGTCCAACAGGAGAACTTTCGGTTCGTTGATCAACGCTCTTGCGATGGCCACCCGCTGCTTCTGTCCGCCCGAGAGCATCGACGGCTTCTTGTCGATGTGCTGGTCCAATTGCACCAAGTGGACATATTCGCGCACTTTCGTGTCGATTGTTTTCTTGGTAAGTTTTTTTAGTTGCAAGGGAAACGCAATGTTGTCGTACACCGATAGATGAGGGAACAGAGCGTACGTTTGGAACACGGTATTGGACTGACGCTTATCCGGTGGTAGGGAAAGGACACTTCTTCCCTCGAAAAGCACGTCTCCCGTGTCGGGAGAATCGAATCCCGCGATAATGCGTAGCAAAGTGGTCTTGCCGCATCCCGAAGGCCCCAGAAGAGAGAAAAACTCGCCTTTGTGAATCTGGATGGAGACATCGTCCAAAGCCTTGAAATCCCCGTACGTCCGTGAGACGTTCTTGATGGTCACTTCTACACCGTTCAATTTGGGTCGGTTACCCTCCTGCTCCGAGAAAAACAAATCGTATTTGGACTATCTTCTATTTGATGGGGGTTGTCAATAAGAATGGAGAGATTCTCACGGCAAGTCTTCACATTTCTTCATTTAACTTTGTTTCTGATGTTGAGTATGTTTAAAGGGTAAGGAGTGGTAACCAGAATGAAGAAAAGTGCGATCGTAAGTGTAGTGTTTGCCGGCGTGATGATCGTCATCGGGTTTGCCCTGATGATCGGAAGCCTGGGAGCCTACCAGTTTCACCCGATGATGGGCGGATACATGATGGATTATCAGGGCGCGTTCGTTGGCTATCAGATGCTCCGTATGATCTTTGCATCTGCGTTGTT
>JBAXYP010000258.1:0-3519 GCA_041670725.1 Sphaerochaetaceae bacterium | reverse complement strand
GAAGATGAGACGTTCCCATTCGAGACGGGAGAAATCGCCCGCCGACTTGATGGGGATGTCTGCGTCGCCGAGCGCCATCAATACGGTTTTCAGCTGGCCGACGGAATAGTTTTGTATGCCTGTGCGGTAGGTTGATTTTTCCCGGAAGTTTCTCACAGGAGAGGAAGAGCCAAGGACGGAAGCCCCGCCGAACGCTGTGGCTTCGTTTCCCGTTTCTTGGAAGAGACGGGCGATGGAGAACAGACGACGGAACTGCCACAGCAGCTGGGCGTACAACGCAAAACTGGTGGAACTGTCTCCCGAGTCCAGAATGGCATAAAGAATTCGCAGCGACTGTTTCAAATCCCTCCTTGCCATGGCGGGAAACAAGGTATATCCATCCTCATCCTTCGTATGTTCCACATATGTCTCCACCGCATCGGCGTCGATCGGTTTCTGACATTTGTCGGTCTGCCAGAACAAGGCGAGCTGACTGCAGATCGTCTTCATTTCCGAGGTGTTGTTGTCGATCAAAGAGAGGAGGGAATCGATTGCGTCCGAGGTGATCGTAATGCCTTGCCTGCGGAAAAACTCCCTGATCCACTCGTCTTTTTGGTTGTCGAACATTTCCCAGAAGACGATGGAATTCTCCTTGGGAATCTTTTTGGTGATTTGGGAAAGTTTCACGTAGGTCTCGTCGCTTGTCATTACCAGCGTCGAGTTTTCCGATGGATGGGAGAGATAGGAAGCGATGGCGTTGGCCGTCTGTGCGGGCAACGCTTCGATGTTGTTCAGAATGACCAGACGATGGTCGCTGAAAAAGGAGTTGTTGTTCAAAGTGGCGAACAGGTCCTCATCGTCCGCGTCAAACGCAAAGAATCGGTGGATTTCCGGTTTCGTCCCGACCCGTTTGGTGATTGATGCGACGATCTGATCAATTTTTTCCTGCTTGACTCCGTTTTCCGGGCCAAGCAGGAGGTATGCGGAGGATGCCATCAGATGTACGAGCGAATGATCAACTGCAGGATTCCATGGATGTGGCATGCCCTGGTGATGATCGGTCCCATGGCCGAATTCGCAGGTCTGAGTTCGACATGGTCGGAGGTGGGATAGAATTTTTTCAGCGTGATGCCGCCCATATCGTCATCCTCCACCGATGCGGCAACGATCTCTCCCCGTTCGGCCGTCTTGCAGGATTTCAACACGGCAACGTCCCCGTCGTTGATTCCCGCCTCGATCATCGATTCTCCGCGCACTCTGAGAGCGAAGTATGTGTCCCTTGCCCCGGCGAGCATCGTTACCGGAATGTTCAGATTCGTTTCGATGTTTTCCTCGGAGAGGATCGGCTTGCCCGCCGCGATGGTCCCCAGAAGCGGGACTTGGATCGTCTCCGGCCTCTGGTTGTACGACTCGTCCAGCAACTCGATGGAACGGGAAATGCCCCGCGCCGTGCGGATGATCTCCTTCTTTTCCAGCGCCCTGAGATGGTCATGCGCCGCTTTCACCGAGAACCCGAAATGGTCCGCGATATCCCGCACCGACGGGGAATATCCGTTTTCGGCGATGAACAACGAAATGAATTCGGCGACTTCTTTTTGCCTGTCCGTGATTCCTTTCATACCTCACTCCTCAAACCTGTTCTCAAACAGATGCTGGATTGCATCAGCCATTTTCGCTTCATCAGGACCTTCGGTCCGCATCAGGATCTTTGTCTGATACGGAGCGCCAAGGGTGATGATCCCCATAATCGATTTTCCGTTGACTTCCATCGTATCCTTGATGAACGTCAGTTCGCTCTTGAATCCGTTGGCAACCTTCACGATGGATGCCGCGGGCCGTGCGTGAATCCCCGCGCGGTTCAGGATGGTAAGTTCCCGTTCCACCATCACGCGTTGTCCTCATCGATGTAGTACATCTTGCGCGCCGTCTCGCTTTCCAGCCATTTCAGCACGTTCTGATCGAATTCCTTCGCGCTGTAGTACCCCAGTTTCTTCAACCGTTCGTTTCTCGCCGCCGTCTCGATGATTACCGGGATATTCCTCCCCGGCTTGACCGGAATGACGACCTTGGGGATGGTTATGCCCAGGAACGTGTCCGTCATTTCCTCCCCGACCCGGTCGTAGTTTTTCGTCGAATCCCATTCCTCGAGATGGACGGAGAGCTGTACCTGTTTCCGATCCCTGATGGCTCCGACGCCGAACAAGTTCGCCAGATTGATGATCCCCAATCCCCGAATTTCCATATGGTGCGCCAACATCGGATTCTCTCCCATGCCGATGAGGAACGAGTCGTTGATGTTTTTCAGCCGAACGATGTCGTCGCTGATCAACCGGTGTCCGCGTTCGATCAACTCGAGTGCCGTTTCGCTCTTTCCCACGCCGCTTTCACCGGTGATCAACACGCCGATGCCGTACACTTCCACGAACACGCCGTGGATCGTCTGAGTCGGGGCGAACACTTCGTCCAGCGTCTGGTACAGGCGCCGGGAAAAATCCGAACTGATGAGCGATGTCGTCAAGACGGCGGTACTGTTCGCCTCGGCCATCTCGATGAAACCTTTTGTCGGCTTTCCTCCGTCGCAAAACACGCAGCAAGGGACGTGGTAGGAAAGAAGTTTCTGCACGTTGGCATAGTTCTTCTCCTTATCCAGCATGAGAAGATACTCTTGTTCGCCCCGGCCGAATACCTGGATACTCGTGGCGCTGAATTCTACGAAGAATCCGGAAAGCGGCAACCCGGGTCTGGATATTTTGCTGGTCTTGATTTTTTGGGACAGGCCGCTTCGCCCCGCGATGCAACTCAGCCCGAGGATATTGTGCTCCTTCAGATCAAGGTCAAGCAAATCAAGCACGGAAATATCCGCCATATGCACTCCTTCAACAGAGTATAGCAGATTCTCTTCCGCTTCACAAATGTAAATTCCTACATGTCGTGCATTTTTACCGAATGAATGACAGTCATGCGGGTGGTTTCCAACAAACGGATCGAGTCCATTTTCACCTTGCACCACGTAACGGGCGCGCTAAAGGAGACGGGGCAGGCATCCCTGACGGGGCATGCCTCACATGCTCCGCCCTCCTGGACGGGCCGCTGATGTTCCCACCTCTCCTTCTTCTGCCGTTTGTATGCCTGGTAGGAAAGAAACCGCTTGCAGTCCGCAGCGCCGGTGCAAATGGCGCTTCCATCTGCTTTGGGACAGGTTAGGCACGGATACGAAGGCAACGCGGTTGCGCTTGCCAGCATGAAGACGAATTCTTCGTTGAACAGGTTGTTTGTCTGGTCGCTCATTGCTTTCGTCGTACCATGTTTTATGGTTTTGCGCAATCAAATGGCAGAAAAATCGCCGAGAACTACGGTCTTCTCCGTTTCTGCGGCTCGGATGATGGCTTGTCCCGTCACGGCATCCCACAGCCCTTCGGCAAGGGAATATCCGCCTCCGAAACGTCGGAGACATTCGGCAATGGCGTCTTCGTCGCGAACGCCTCCGTCCAAATGTCGGACGACCGTTTGGTTGCGATCGTCAAGATAACGGGCTTCGCG
>JBAXYP010000257.1:0-3520 GCA_041670725.1 Sphaerochaetaceae bacterium | reverse complement strand
CCTGACAGAGAGGCCGCCAAGCGGATGTCCGATTTGATCGAGCAGGCACGCATGGGACAGGACTCCGTCGGCGGCGTTATCGAATGCCGTGTCGACGGACTGCCGGTCGGACTTGGGGAGCCGACATTCGACAAACTCCAAGCGCTCCTCGCCCATGCGATGTTTTCCATCGGTGCGGTGAAGGGATTTGAAGTCGGGGAAGGGTTTCATGCCGCAGAGATGCGTGGCAGCGAGCACAATGACCAAATGGACGGATCGGGATTCCTTTCCAACCACGCCGGAGGCGTGCTTGGCGGCATCTCCACCGGAGCTGAGTTGGTCTTCCGGGTCGCCTTCAAACCGACCGCATCAATTTTGCGAGGACAGAAAACGATCGACGAACACGGCAAGGAAGTCGACTTGGTGATAAAAGGCAGACACGACCCGTCGATCGTTCCCCGGGCGGTCGTCGTCGTCGAGGCAATGGCATCGGCGGTGCTCCTCGACGCATGGTACATGGACAGGGCACACCGACAATGAAAGACACCCCGTTGATCGTTCAGAGTGACCGTACGCTCCTTTTGGATGTCCACCATCCCCAAGCGGAAGCCTGCCGGAAGGATCTTGTCCGCTTCTCTTCGCTCGTCAAGAGCCCGGAACACGTCCATACCTACCGGCTGGACGAAATTTCGTTGTGGAACGCCGTCTCGCTCGGTTGCTCCGTCGACTGGATACTTTCCACGCTGGATGAATGGTCCCGCTATCCCGTCCCCGAGACCGTTACGTTCTTTGTGAGCGATATGGCCGGCAGATTCGGGAAGATTGTCATGGAAGAAACGGATGATCCGCTTCATTACCGGCTTTCGGTAAAGATGGACCGGATCGCCAAGGAAATCGCCGCTTCGAAGAGTCTCGCCAAGATTCTTTCCCCCTGCGATGGAGCAAATTTTCTCCTGGAAAAGTACCAGAGGGGAGAAGCGAAACTTCTGCTCGTCAAATTGGGATATCCGGTCGACGACCGCATCCGGCTCACCGATGGATTTCCCGTACCGATGCGCCTCAGGGATGTATGTCTGAGAACGGGCAAGCCGTTTTCCATCCGCGATTACCAAAAGGAAGCGACGGATGCCTTGCTGGGCGACGGACAAGGAGGAAGCGGTTTCGGCATCATCGTTCTTCCCTGCGGCTCGGGCAAGACGATCGTCGGCATGGAGATCATGGCGCGTCTGTCCACCAGAACGCTGGTACTCACCACCAACGTCGCCGCCGTCCACCAGTGGATCGACGAGATCAAAGACAAGATGGAAGTGCCTGACAACGCGATCGGAGAATATACGGGGGAGAAGAAGGAAACCAGGCCCATCACCGTCTGCACCTATCAGGTACTCACCTATCGGCCGGACAAGGAAGGTCCGTACCCCCATATGGAATTGCTCACCAAAGGCGGATGGGGACTGGTTATCTACGACGAGGTGCACATGCTCCCCGCACCGGTCTTCAAGGTGACCGCAGAATTGCAGGCCGTCCACCGTGTCGGTCTGACCGCGACACTGGTCAGAGAAGACGGCAGGGAGGACGAAGTGTTCAGTCTGGTCGGTCCGAAACGGTACGACCGTCCATGGGGGGAATTGCAGGCGAAAGGATACATCGCGGAAGCGTTCTGTCATGAAATCCGTATTGATCTGCCTGAAGAACTGGAAGTCCCCTACGCCATTGCGGAGAAACGACAGAAGTATCGTATTGCCAGCGAGAACCCACGGAAAATCGACGTGGTGAAGAATCTCGTAACGGACAACCCTGACGATTTCATCCTGATCATCGGCCAATACCTCGAGCAGTTGGAGGCGATCCAGAAAGCGTTGGGTGCTCCGATCATCACCGGCTCCACACCGACGAAGGAGCGGGAAGCGCTTTACAAGGAATTCAAGGAAGGAAAGAAGCGGGTTCTCGTGGTAAGCAAGGTCGCAAATTTCGCCATTGACCTGCCCGACGCATCGATGGCCATCCAAGTCTCGGGAACTTTCGGCTCCCGCAGCGAAGAGGCCCAACGGCTCGGACGGATTCTCCGTCCGAAGGAACGGAGCAGCAGGTTTTACACACTGGTGACCCGTTTCAGTTGCGAGGAGGAGTTCTCTGCGAACCGACAGAAATTTCTTTCCGAGCAAGGATACCGTTATGACATTTCCGTATGGGGGAAAGCATGAACGACGCTGCGAGAGAACGGTTCGCATCCCTTTTGAACGCATATCCGGACGACGTCTATTTCCCGATCATCCGCACCTATCTCGGCCAGATCCAGACACCGTTTTCCAAGCGGGATCTGACGCAACGACTGGTCGTGTTTTTTTCGAAACCTTCCGTACAGACCCATATGACCGACCTGTTGGACGACGAAGACCTGAAAATCCTCACCGCCGTCAAATTGTTCGGCCCGATCGATGGTTCGGTATTGGCTGGTTTGTTCTCCACCACAGCGACATATCCCGCGAGAGTCCGTCACATAAGCCTCCTCATCCGACGGCTTTGGCTGGTCAAGGAAGAAAACAACCTTTCCCTCAACCCGTTGCTGGAACCGTTGCTGGAACCGTTGCTCAGCCTCTCTGCGTTGTTCGGAAAGCCCTCTGGAAAACCTTCCGGAAACTTCACCGCCACCATCGAAGTGGTAAAGGGGTATCTATCACTGGCGGTGGGGAAACGGCGTACGATAGACGACGAGACGTTGCAAGCGGCATTTCCCTCCTGTCCCGTTTCAATCAGGGAACAGTTTTTCGTTCGTCTCTCCAACGCCCTGTCCAAAACGGGAGCGCTCGTGGCCGGACAGATCGATTATGAACGGTCCACCCACCTCTTCTTCCTTCCGTGGCCCGTCATGATCGCCCGTTTCATTTCCGCAGATTGCGGCGTTCCGCAGGCCTCGGTCCTTCGTCTTCTTTCCCTCCTGGAGAATCTTGGTTCGCTGAGAAAGGATGCGTTCCCACTGGGATGCAGGCTTTTGCATGCGACGGGTTCGGAAACGCTTCCCGAAGACATGCTGGAAATTCTTGTGCAATGGGGGATCGTAACCGAGGAAAACGGCGATTTGATCGTTACACCGGTTCCCCCAGAAAACGGGGTCGGTCCGAATCTTGTCATCGACAGCGATCGGACGGCAAGCTTCAGCGGTTCCCTGCCTGCCGACGACATTCTCTGGCGGTTCGCCACATTGGTCAAGCTGGACGTCAGGACGGTCTATCAGATATCCCAGGAAAGTTTCTCTCGGGCGTTGGACGGCGGTCTTTCCTGGGGAAAAGTGAGGGAGTATCTTCGCGCCAACGGAGCGAAACAAACACTGGTCGACGAACTCGCTCTGGAAGAAGAACGGTATCGTGAGGTGGAATTGTATCACGGAATCGTCATCAAGGCGGACGAACGAATATCCCGTCTCGTGGAACAGATCACATCCCTTCACGACGCGATCCTCGCCCGTCTGGCCGACGGCGTGTACCTGATGGATAGCCGGACCTATCCGTTCTGGTGCAAGACGCTCAAGGAGAGTCTTGGG
>JBAXYP010000256.1:0-3546 GCA_041670725.1 Sphaerochaetaceae bacterium | reverse complement strand
GTCTTCGTTGATTTCATCCGAATCTTTATCTTCTTCAGAAATGGCGTCAAGGATTTCTGAATACTCAGAGGTAATCTCTTCAAGTCTTGCTTTTTTCCTTTCCAATGATATGGTCATCCCTTTCAGTAAGGTATGCTGGATGAGGGGGAAGGAAAAGATATGGCCGGTCCATCCATCCTGAATTTCTTGATCCTTCCCATTGATTTTCTTGTACACCATATGGGGATCGACTTGTTTCAGTGAAGCTGGTCCCTCCGTTTGGAGTGTTTCTAGATCTCCGCTGATTTTCAGCCATTGGTCATCAAGTAATTGATATGCTTCATATTTGTCCACAAGGGGGATGCCTTCCAGACAGTTGAAGATCTTGTCGCTGATGACAGCTTCTTCCTGTGCGATGGGAATCTCATCACCCTTGTTGATGAGTTCTTCCGTCAAATACGTTTTCAGCGTGGCAAAGGAAGATATGAGATTCTGCTTGAATGTAATGACATCTTTATTCTCTGTCACGATTTCCTTCACGTCCTTGCCACTTTTAAGAACGCTGTAAGATGTGTCAGTTTTCCTGACAAACAGATTTGCTTTGAGCGTCGGGAATGCATCCCAGTACTTCCTGAGTTCGTCAATTTCGGCCTCCGGGATTCCACCGAACATCAAAGCATAAACATCCCAGGATTCCGAATTCTCCGAAGAATCGATATATCGGGGGATATTCAGGTTGTACTCATTGTCTCTGATTTCCTCTCTTGAAACGACTTTGGAGAACTTGGCAATATCTCCCCTCGTAATGAATGCATCGGTGATGCGTTTGATGTCCGATGCCCTGAGTTTGTTGTTCTTTCCTTCTTTTGTGAAACATTTGGATGCATCGATGATCAAGACATCGGTATTTTCTCGTTTTTGTTTTAAGATCATGACAATTGTCGGGATACCGGTGCCGTAAAAAACATTCGCCGGTAATCCGATGATGGTGTCGATGTGGTTCTGCTCGATCAGGTTTTTCCTGATTTCTCCTTCTTCTCCACCTCGGAAAAGTACTCCGTGGGGAAGAACAATCGCCATGATACCATCGGGTTTCAAGTGAAAGAGATCATGAAGGAGAAAGGCGTAATCGGCTTTTGATTTCGGTGCAATGCCAAAATTCGAGAATCGAGGGTCATTCTCTTTCCCCGTAGGATCCCATGCCTGTGAATACGGGGGGTTGGAAACAACTGCATCCACATAGAGAGGGGTATAGGTGTTTGCAGGATCGTTGTCGTCGAAGTACGGCCAATCCTCCTCGAGAGTATCGCCGTTTCGCGTGACGATATTATCAGGAAGGATATCCCGCATGACCAGGTTCATGCGGGTGAGGTTGTACGTATTTTCCTTCAGCTCTTGGGCGTAATACTTGATGTTGTCCCTGTCCTTGATGTGTCTCGAGACGGATCGGCCAATGTTGATGAGCAAAGATCCTGATCCACTGGTTGGGTCATAGATCTTGATCTCCTTGCGATCTCTGAGATGGTAGGCGATGATTTCAGACATTAAAAGGGATACTTCATGGGGTGTGTAGAATTCCCCTGCCTTTTTGCCGGCATTTGCAGCAAACATGCTGATCAAATACTCATAGATGAATCCCAAGACATCATAGTCCTGCTTGCTGTCCATAGGGATGACGTTGATGAGTTGCAACAACCCGCTGATCGCCTTTGTCTGCGTTCCCGAGCTGTCTCCAAGTTTGCTCAATCCCGTCTGGAGGGTTTCGAAAATATTGTCGAACACTCGCTTGTGCGTGGTGCTGATCAACCTGCTGAAGGCGGATAATGCATCACGTACGTTGGAAACATCAAAGTCTTTGCCCATCTCCAACCATGTCTGAAAAAGGTTCTTATATGCAATAAAATATCCGATACTATCTTGAACGAAAGAAACGGTTTCAGGATCGTCTTCGGTAAGGCCTTTGATATCTTGGTCGGAAAAATCGTTCGCTTTGAGGAATTTGATCTCCTTATCGGAAAGGTATTTGTAAAAGATGAATCCGAGAATGTAGTCCTTATATTCGTTCGCCTCGATTTTCGAACGCATTCTGTTTGCCGATTCCCAAATCTTTGATGCCAGTTGCTGCTTATTCATACTGTCCTCTCGGCGATAGTATTTTCATCCGCGTCCATCAAGGAAGCGGAGAATTACCGCATAGGGCCATTATAGCAAACTCTGGCCGGTTGAGCTAAAGGAATGAAATGAATTCACGCGTTCTGTATCGGAAGTGTGATGTCCCAATGTTCGACGAAAGGGAACAAGGGAACTGAAACGAATGACAAGTTGAAATTCAGTTTGCCGTCTCAAGCGGATACATCGGGGAGGCTTCGAGCGTGTGACGGATGACGGTGTGGTCGGCTTTGATCAGTCCTGGGTCGTCGGCGAGCACCTCGTCGATGTAGTCTTTGACCGACTCGAGCATCGGAATGTCGGAAAGGGAGGCGAATTTAAGGTTGATGAATCCGCTTTGCCGTACACCCGTCATGTCTCCCGCGCCCCGGATGGAAAGATCTTTTTCGGCAATGACGAACCCGTCGTTGGTTTGTTTCATGACGGTGAGCCTTTGCTTCGCCTCGTCGGTCAGATCGTCTCCGAAGACGAGAAAACAGTACGACTGAAGCGAGGATCGTCCGACACGTCCCCTGAGCTGATGAAGCGCGGCAAGTCCGAAGCGTTCGGCATGTTCGATGACCATACAGGTGGCGTTTGGGATGTCGATGCCCACCTCGACGACGCTGGTGGAAACAAGATATTTTAGTTCCCCCCTCTGGAATTTCTCCAGAATGCCGACTTTCTCTTCTTCGTCCAGCTTGCTGTGCATCAGGGCGGCGGGGATGCCGGGGTATTCCTTTCGGAGGAATTCGTACATGCTGGTTACGTCCCGCAGATCGCTCTGTCCTGAATCATCGATCCTGGGATAAACGAAATATGCCTGATGACCCCGTTTCAACTCCACCGCGATGGACTGGTACATCCGTTCCCTTGAGGATTCCCGAACCAGATAGGTGGTGACCGATTTTCTTCCCGGCGGCATGGTCTTCAGCGTGGAGACGTTGACCGAACCGAAGACCGTCAGCGAGAGCGTGCGTGGAATGGGAGTAGCCGTCATCAACAGGAGATCCGGAATACGCGCTTTGCCCGTCAAGGCGAGCCGTTGGTCGACACCGAAGCGGTGTTGCTCGTCGATAATCACGTACCCGAGGTTGTGGAATTCCACTTCCTTGGAGAACAGCGCGTGCGTCCCGATGACGATATCCACTTCGCCGTTTTTGATATGTTCCAGAAGTTCGGAACGCTGTTTCCCCTTGACGCTTCCGGTAAGAAACGCCAGACGGACGCCCAAGGGTTCCAAAAGCTGGGCCGCGGAATTCGCATGTTGGCGGGCGAGCAGTTCGGTGGGTGCCATGAATGCTACCTGTCGTCCCTCGGGCAATACGTGGAGGGCGGAGAGCCAGGCGACGAGCGTCTTGCCCGATCCTACGTCTCCTTGGAGAAGCCGGTTCATCGGCGTCTCGCTGTCCAAGTCGC
>JBAXYP010000255.1:0-3549 GCA_041670725.1 Sphaerochaetaceae bacterium | reverse complement strand
TGCTCGATGGTGACGGCCGGTTGTCTTCCCACACACAAATCCTTAAACCGACCAAACGTAATACCCCACACGTCACTGCAGGAAAATGCTTTTCGAACACCTCGTTCCCTTTGGACTTTCCGCAAAAGGTTTTCATCATTTGTGAGTTTTTGTAAAAAAACGCTTCAGCTGTACAGTCAGTCATCCACGAAACGGGAAGTCCATGATATCATCCAAGAGGGGCTCATCCCTTTAGGAGGTTCTATGAAACGAATTAAACGCTTTGGACTGGCAATGGTATTCATCCTGATGAGCGTCGCTCTTGTTTTTGGGCAGGGAGCCATTGATCAACAAGCAGCAGCGAAACGCGGACCGGTGACCATCTCCGTCCTCGGAACCACGGATGTGCACGGAAACATCTGGGGCTACAGCTACGAAGACAACAAGGAGACCACCAATACCGGAGTCGCACGCATCTACACCTATGTGGAACAAGTGCGTACGCAGAATCCGGGACATGTGGTGCTTGTCGACAACGGGGACGCCTTCCAAGGCACCATCCTCACCGACGACCTGTACAACAAACAGGACGGACCTCATCCGCTGATGACGGTGATGAACTACATGGGGTATGACGCGATGACGCTCGGAAACCATGAGTTCAACTTCGGGCTCGGGTTGATCAAGCGACTGCAGGCGCAGGCCGACTTCCCGATTCTCGGGGCGAACGTGCAATACACAGACGGAACGCAATTCGTCGCGCCTTACACCATCATCTACAGGGACAACATTCGTATCGGAGTCATCGGACTGACCAATCCCGACGTGCCTCGCTGGGACGGGGAGAAAGTTGACGCGTTGAAATTCGAGGGCGTTGCCGAAGCGGCCCGAAAGGCATGCGACGAACTGAAAGGCAAATGCGATTTCATCATCGCCGTCGCTCATGTCGGACTGTATCCCGAATACGACGAGGATCACGGGACCGACGCAGGGGAGACGATCCTGAAAGCATGTCCGGAAATCAAAGTCCTGATGCTCGGGCACGCACACGTGACGTTGAACGAGAAAATCGGGGATACCGTCGTGCTGGCATGCCGCAACAGCGCCAGGGAAGTCGCGCGGTTCGACATTTCCGTCGATGGAAAGAACCAGATCACCGGTGTGACCGGTTCGATCGTCGACATGGCGAATTATCAACCGAGCGGGGCTATCCGTTCCTTGGTCAAGGACGCCCATGAAAAGACCATCGCGTTTGTCACCGGCGGCACCACAAACGCCGACGGAACGGTCAGCGGCGGCGTATTCGGTACCGCTACGGCGGATTTCCAGCCGAAAAACGAGATCAAAGGCATACCGGAAGGGAAACTCCGCGATACCGCGGTAATGGATCTGATCAACAAGGTGCAACTCCTTAACAGCGGCGCCGATGTCTCCGCAGCGGCCTTGTTCAAGGATACCAGCGACCTGAAGGCCGGACCGATCAACTATGGCAACATCTTCGACATTTATAAATTCGACAACACGCTGTACACGGTGGAAGTCACCGGCAAAGAACTGAAGGCGTATATGGAGTGGTCCGCCGCCTGCTACAACCAGTGGAAACCGGGTGACATCTCCATCTCGTTCAATCCGGAGAAACCGGGATACCTGTACGACATGTTCGAAGGCGTCGACTACCAGATCGACCTCTCCAAACCAGCGGGAAAGCGGATCGTCAACGTAATGTTCAAGGGCAAACCGCTTGCCGACGATCAGAAACTCCAACTCGCCGTGAACAACTATCGGTACTCGTCGGCGTTGAAGACGCAGAAGCTTGTCGCTGAAAAGCGAAACTGGGAATCCGCCCAATCCATCCGCGACATGCTGGTCGCCTACATCAAGAGTCAGGGATCGATCAGTCCGGAGGTGGACAACAACTGGTCAATCGTCGGCGTCGACCTCTCCTCCCCGTACCGGGATGTGGTGATCAAAATGGTCAACGACGGCAAACTCGACGTACCGTATGCGAAGAGTTTGAACATCGACGACCTCAAAAAGGCGGGCATCATCAAATAACGATACGGATGCAAGCATAAACAACGAGCCAAGGCGATGAACCTTGGCTCGTTTTGCAATCGGACAATCTCACTGCCCGTGATGATGAGGACATTCTCCCCCGTCATGCTCCTCATGATGCGCACAGGTAGCATCGGGGTTGGATTGCAATTTCCCGGAAAGCAACGCATCCACTGCGGCATCCGCGCTTCCCGCCGCTCCGGCGTAAATCGTGATTCCGACGCTTCCCAACGCGGCGCGGGCACCGGCGCCCATGCCGCCGGCAACCAATGTGTCCGCACCTTCCTTCACCAAAAGTTCCGCGAGCCCTTCATGGCTGTAATCCCCACAGGAAATGACCTTGCTGTCGGTCACTTTTCCGTCGGCGACATCATACAGCTTGAACTGTTCGGTTCGTCCGAAGTGCTGGAACACTTCCCCATTTTCATAACAAACGGCAATTCTCTTCATGATCCCTTTCTCCTTGACATTTTTTTGGCAACAATGGCGGCATTCCCCTCCATGGCAAAGACGATAGTCCCCACCGTTGATGGAAATGATTCTTCCTTCCACCAACGCTTCGGCGATCTTCCGTCTCGCCCTGTCGTAAATGGCCTGAACCGTGGCGCGCGAAACCTGCATCCTGACCGCACACCCTTCCTGATCCACGCCTTCCTTGTCCATCCAGCGAATCGTCTCGTATTCGTCCACCGATAACAGAACGGGTTCCTCATCGGTGGGGACCTCCGGTCTGAAAGCGGTGCATCGCGGCAACCCGCACACTCTTCGGCATTTGTATGGACGAGCCATGCCATCTCCTTATTACTGGCATATGCCAGTAATAAGGAACATACCACAACTTCGTTATCTTTGCAAGAGCGGACAAAAAATCCCCGCCCGGAGTTCATCCGAACGGGGAAACATTTTGCTACATCATCTCATCTGCGAATTGCGCTGCAATCAGTTCTTGTCAGCTTTCTCAGTGTTCTGATTGTCTCCGCCCTTGACGGGTTTCTGGCCTTTCTTCTTGCTCATATTGGGTCCTCCCAAATGAAAAGATGTTGTAGATTCTTCCGAGAAAATAGTCAAGAACAATATTCCCGTTTTGCCACCGAAAACCGTACTTTCGCTACCCTTTCTTCCGAGATGCGCAAATCTCTTTCATACGAGCCTCCAAACGGAGATTTTCCCGATAGTCGACAGGACAGTCGATCACCGAAGGGACGCTTTGAGAGAACGCTTCCTTCAACACCGGTACGAGCTCTTCCGTTCTGGCGATTCGATAGCCTTTTGCACCGAAACTCTCGGCAAATGCAACAAAATCCGGATCTCCGTAATCGACGAAGCAGGATGATCCGTAATGGTCCATTTCTTTCCATTTGATCAACCCGTAGCTGTCGTCGTGAAGGATGACGATCACGATGGACAAGCCGAGGCGAACCGCCGTCTCCAGCTCCTGGCAGTTCATCAGGAAACCGCCGTCCCCCGTAACGCCCACTACGTGCCGTTCGGGGTAGACCAGTTTTGCGGCGATGG
>JBAXYP010000254.1:0-3559 GCA_041670725.1 Sphaerochaetaceae bacterium | reverse complement strand
TACGGGGAGATCAAACTTGCCAAACCTACGGGCAGCGTCGTATGCTTTGCCGTCCGGATGACGATCAACGGCCACAAATAATTGTTCCAACTGGACATTCCCTCATAGATCCCCATGGCGGCGAATGACGGTTTCATCAGAGGAATCATGATCCGTCCATAAATCCCATACTCGGAACAACCGTCAATCCTCCCGGCATCAAGGAAATCCCTGGGGATCCCACTCAGATACTGCCTGAAAAAAAACACAAGCATCGGAATAACCAAATACGGAAGAACGATACCCCATATGGTATCAAGCGTCCCCATGCTTACCGTCATGCGATAGAGCGGCAACATGATGATCTCCGTGGGTACCATCATCAAAAGGAGAACACAGGAAAAGAAAAAGTTTTTTCCTTTGAAATCATACATCGCCAGCGCATATCCGACGCAGGAACTCAAGAACAAAGAGAGCGCGACTTGCACTACGGTAATAAGAAGACTGTTTCCATACCAGACGAAATATGATGTTGCGCCACTGAACAAAAGCACATAATTACGCAATGACGCGGTCGCAGAATCGACGCTGAAGTTCAAACCGTTACGCATCAATTCCGTCCCGGGACGAAGAGACGAAACAAACAGCAAAAGAAGCGGAACAAGCGTGACGACACAGACGAACACCAACACGAAATAGGCGAAAAACGTCGGAGCGAATTTTTTCCTTTTCATCTACGCTTCCTCCGTTTTACCGAACGAACCGTTGATTCTCAATTGCACAATGTTGATCGCCATGACGATCAGAAGCAGGAAACAGCCGGTGGCGCTAGCCAATCCGATATTGTTCTGTTCCCATCCCATTCGATAGAGGTATCCGACAATCGTCAATCCCATGTTGTTGGGAGATTTGTTCCCGTTAAACAGAATGTAGGATTCGGTGAACATCGCCATTCCTCCGTAAATGGAAATGGTCAGAACATATATCGTGGTCGGTTTTAGCATCGGGATGGTAATGTTAAAAAACTTGTGCAGGGCATTTGCCCCATCGATTTCCGCCGATTCGTACAAGTCGGTGGGTATTTGCTGAAGCCCGGCAAGATAATACATCATATTCACCCCGGTCCATCGCCAGAGGCAGAGCAAAAAAAGAGCAATCCAGATAGTGGATTGTTTTCTCAACCACACCACAGGCCCTTTGCCAAACAAAGCCAGAACTTCGTTTGCAAAAGAGCCGGGAAGTTCTCCGAAAATAAGCCTGAAAACGGTCCCTGCCACTACAACGGACGTGAGGGCGGGAACGAACATGATCCCGCGAAATGTCGTCTTGCCCCGTATGTATTTCGAGTCGAGGATCACTGCTATGATCATGGGGATGGGAATCATCAAACACAAGGTGACGATCGTATAGAACGCACTGTTTTTCAACGCTTTGAAAAAGACGGGGTTCATCAGGGTTTGGTAATTCTTGAATCCTCGAAACGTATTTCCCGAGGGGGAAACTCTCTGGAAACTCATCACAACCGTATCGATGATCGGGAATACGAAGAAAAGGAAAAACGTAATGACAAAGGGCAGAAGAAACACATACGGCGCGGTTTTTTGGGAATACCCGAACCGTTCGGACAACTTGCTTTTCACGTGACCCCCCTCAGGAAAGGAAGAAGAAAACATGCATGCCACAGCATTTTACTGTGGCATGTCGAACCGGAACTGCATCATTTATCGTAAATGATTGATGCCTGCTCTTGTTTCAGCACGGATGCGGTATCCTTGTCTTTCTCGGCTTCAAACACATTTTCATATGTCGTGGAAACCAACACGGAATAGGTAGCGGCATATCCGCCGGAAATATTCGGGGCAGTCAAATCCGCACCAACGTCGTTCAAGATATCAAACGGATTGGTTTTGAAGAACTGCAGGAACTTGTTGTTTTTGTCCTGCGTGATGGTCGGATCCGTCCACAAAGAGGTTCTGATAGGATCGAATCCCAGAACGTTCCAAATGTACCTGTTGCCAACGTCGGACAGCTTGGCGAAAGCCAAGAATTCTTTTGCCAGTTCAGGATGTTTTGATTGCTTCGTAATACTGGTGCCCGTTCCGCCCTGAAGTACGCATCGGGTATCGCCTTTCTTCCAGACCGGCACTTCGTAAATCCCCATTTTCCCCTTGAGGTCCGTCATGTAGTCCGTAAACCGCCCCATATACCACAATGGCATACACAGCGAAGCGACTCCGCCTTTGTCAAAGAATCCATACCACTCTTCCGTATGATACCCGCCACCCGGAGCGATGATGCAGATGCCGGCATCAAGCATCTTCTTGATAAAATTGATGACATCGACATGCGCTTGGGTATCGATGTCGGGAACGCCAGCATCGGTCACATACTGGGCTTTCTTCTCAAGCATCATAAGTTGGGGGAAGAACAAATCACCGACTTCGACCGCACACATAGGCTTGCCGGTTTTCTGCAAAACCTTCAATCCGGCATTATAGTAGTCATCCCATGTGACGATTGTGGAGGGATCCACGCCTGCGGCGTTCATGATGTCCATGTTGTAATACGCGACACTCGCGCCGACATGAAAGTCAATGCCGTACCAATTCCCTTTCTGATCTCCGTACATCTTGATCCTCGACATGACGACGTCCTTCGCATACGGAGCGACCACATCGTTGAGAGGGAGCAGATAATTGCCCGCGAGGAACGTCCCATAATGCCCAATCTCAATGTCACAGACATCAGGAGCGCCCGTCCCCGACTGCATCGCGACAAGAAGCTTTGTATGCACAGCGGTACTGTCGCCGGTCGTTACCGTAAGGTTGATCGGCTTATCGGGATGCGCTTTGTTCCATTCATCGGCCATCGTCGTATAAAACTTCACATGGAGTTCCTGGAAAGTCCACAGATTCAGTGGAGTACCTCCTTCCACGAATGTGTTCTTCCCCGTTACTGCGGCAGCATCGTTCGTACCGGTCTGAACAGCCTCGGGAGCCTTCTCCGCACCTCCGTTTGCAAAGACCATTCCGCCAACGAGCAATAAGCCCAAAAGAATAACAAATACTTTCCTCATGAGTTAACCTCCTTGTTAACGTTAACGTACCTATAATTGTAATCGCTTTTGGCATTTTGTAAAGTTTTTTTAGGTAGTGGGATGGCAGACGGTGAGCAGTAATGTAAAATGTCCACACAAAAGAGAGGGGAAGAAGGAAGTTCCGTAGGAACCGTGATAATCTTGGTTTAGTCACAAAACAAGAAAAATCAGGAGACACCATGGCCTTACGGCCCGAACCTCAGTCGAAAGAGTACAGCATGGCGCCGTCGATCTCGTCGTAGCGGTCATCCGGCCTCTCGTAGCCGGAGGACGAGACGAAACCGATCCGCCCGACCCTCAGTTCCATAATCGCCCTGATTTTCCTGGCCTCCTCCTCGACTTCCGCGCTCCGCATGGGATCCTTGTAGTACTTGGCTTCGTAGACCCGGTAGTCCCCGTCCTTGCTTCTCATGACGCAATCGAACTCCCCGTTCCGTCTTGCGGTCCTGTCGTCGAACCAGTAGGTGCCGATGTCGGTGACAT
>JBAXYP010000253.1:0-3580 GCA_041670725.1 Sphaerochaetaceae bacterium | reverse complement strand
GATGCAATGAATACGACGAAGGGCATCGTGACGGTCGAGGATCATAATATCATAAACGGTCTTGGCAGCGCGGTTGCCGAAGTTGTCGCCGAAAGGGGCGGTTTCAGACTCAAAAGGATAGGTATCATGGATCAATTCGGTGAATCCGCTCCGTATGAACGGCTTCTGGAAATGAACGGTATTACGACCGGAGAGATTGTGAGAGAAGCAAGGTCCTTCCTTGATTGATCAGTGGGAAGCTCCTTCCTTGTCCAAGGGTCTGATTGGCTCTTGGACTCTTTCTTTTTGTTGTCGAATATAAAGAAGCCGTCGTGAAGACGGCGTAAGGAAATGAGGAGTTTTTGGTTATTTTACCAAATGGTTTTCAACGAATTCCCAGACATCCATAAAATTTTTACCTGTGATAACGTTCTCGAATCCGTCGGCTTCCATTGTTTTGACGATACGGTCCATCTTGTCAGTGAAGCGGTTGTTTGTTTTGAATACCTTCACCATATCCCAACGTGTTGGTGAGGTGTCGCTGGTAAGGTAGTCGTTGTATCCGTATTTTTTCAGGTAGTAGACGAATTCAAGGTTTTCCACGATATGTTTCGAACCACAGAAATAGTCCCAATCCCATTTGGCATCATTGTCATTGATGTGTACGTAATAGGGAATGCCACAGGAATGGCAAAGCGAGATTTCTTCGGCCGGATTGCATCCACCGTATATGGCATGACCATAATCCATCGTGACGCCAATGCCTTTTCTTCCGATTTCTTTGATAAGCAGGATCGTTTTTGCTGTGGTATCGAGAAAACATTTTCCTCTGATTTCGCTGGGCTTGAACTCTATGAACAACATAATCTCCGGTTTATAGGCTGCGGCATTGGAGAATGTCTCTTTCAGTCGATTCCAATTCTCAGCGTAGTCGGCTTGAAAAGCGAATTCATAACCGTCCCCAAGCGGGCAACAGGTAACCTTGTCCGCACCGATTTCCGCGGCAAAGTCCTTTGCCTGCTTGATGAAACGTACCGCTTTGTCTCTTACCTTTTTGTCGGCATTAGTGAGACCTCCGTTCAGGAATTCGGGTTCAGCCTTGACATTGACATTGATGGCGCTGATTCCAAGGTGGTATTTCTCCATCAATGCTTTAGTTTCCTTCGGATCGTTGACTTCGTAGGGATACACGCACTCCAGTGCGGAAATCCCTTCAATGGTACTGGCGATCGCAAATTTCTCCTCCAATGTTCTGGGTTCGTTGTATTCATTGAAACGGTCTTTCGACTTTCCAAGGAACGACGAGATGACGGAATATTTCATTCGATTCTCCTTTTCTGTTCTTTTGATAACAATTCCTGAAGATAGGTCTTGCCTTTTTCATAAACTTTGTCATCGCTGGATGCGATTTCCAGATCGTATGCTCCACGGTATCCCGATCTGATGAGGCGGCGCAGAAGTTCATCCCATGGGATTGTCCCTTCTCCTGGGCATAATTCCTCAGGGATAATGCCGTGGTTATCCTTGAAGTGGGTTCCAAGAATCCTTCCTGATAGTTGTCTTGGGATCGAAAGGATATCACTTCCCCAAAGATTCATGTTGCCGGTATCAAAATTCAGACCAAGGTTCAGGAATTCTGGTTTCCTCATGATGGCGTTAAGCGTTTCGGCGTTGTTGACAAGGGAATGCGGGAGAATCTCCAGCGCCAACCGCCGTTGTCGTTCTCCCGCCGTTTTGCAATAATGTGCTAAGCGTTGCTCCAGCAAGTTGAGACTTTTTTCTTTTTCCTTTGGAGTTCCGGAAAACGTGCCGATGGGAACGGTAATGACGGAGACGGAAAAGTTCTCGAGTATATTTAGGACGGAGGAAAACGCATTATCGTAGAAAGGATCGCATAGAGAATTAAGGCTCGTGGTGCCAGCCATGAGGAAATGTGCGACGAACTGACTTTGGACGAGGTTCAGTGTATTGGCTTTTTTCTGAATGAGATTTGCATGCTTTGTCCAATCGGGGATTTGGGTACGGTCAAGAATTTCACCTTCGAATGATGTAAGGCCGAGAGAGGGCAGTTTTTCCATTCCATCAAGATAATCATGGGTGGTAAATGCCGTTCCATATCGCATTACGAAGTACTTGGCAGAAACTCCTATCATATTCACCTCAAAAAATACTGTATTCAAAATTTAGTTAATCGTAAGATAGGTTTTTTGTTTTGTCAAGAAAAATGGCAGATTAGTCTTTGTGGTTTTTTATTGATGTGATACGATGGAATGGATTGAATACAAAACAAGTGATGGACAATATGGAATCATATGGTTTTGATGATTTGAATACGAAAGCCTACAAGAAAATTTGCTCGATGATTAGGAGAGGTGAACTCAAGCCGGGGCAGAAGCTCGTACAGGAAGATCTTGCAGGCGAACTCGGTATTTCGCGTACGCCCTTGTTGCAAGCCCTGAATAGACTGAGTAGCAACCACTATGTGGAAAACATCCCTCGGCGAGGGGCTTTCGTGAGGGTCTATTCCGATGAGGAGATCGTTTCTCTCTTTGAAATCAGATCGATGTTGGAACCGATGGCCACGAGTGGATGTACGTCGTTCTCCCCTACCGACTTTTCCACTCTCGATGGTATGCTTGCTGATCAGAAAACTTCCGTCGAAGATCCTGATGCATTCGATGATACCGATTTTTCCTTCCATATGTTTCTGCTTGAACACAGTTCGGAAACCATTGTCTACGAAATGCTCCGGGCTTTCAGCGTACTGTTTGTAACGGAGAGATTACTTTGTGAACCGGAGAAAAGCTTGGCTGATCACGAGGCCATCGTCGAGGCACTCAAGGAAAAGGATTTTCAGGGAGCCGGAGAAAGGATGTCTTTCCATATCAAATGCGGTTCAAAGAATCAACTGATGAGAGCTTTGGAGGAAAAGCGGAATGGCTGAAGACGAGAACAGGTTGGACAACAGGGTGTTGCGGGACGCTGTTTATGAGCACATTAGGGAAATGATCGAGAACAACGAGTTCCCGCTTGACGAGAAAATCAACAAAATCGATCTTGCAAAAAAGTTCAATGTAAGTTCTACGCCTATCAACGATGCGTTAAATCGTTTGGTGGGGGAACACTATTTAGTGCAGAGAAACCGCAAGGGGTATTACGTACGGGAATACGATGCCAAGGAGATGCGTGATTTCTTCGAGATGCGGGCCGCACTTGAGGGGCTTGCCGCGAGTTTGGTCTGCCAACGAGCGAATGACGAAGATATTACTCGGTTGACGACGATGTTTGATGGATTTTCTTCTCCAATTCCGGAGTCTCGGAGAATCGAATATGTGGAAACTGACCAGCGTTTCCATAGGACGATCTTGGAAAAATCCGGGAATAAGTTGATTCTCGATGCCGCAGAGTCCACCGGTTTCCTTTGGAGGTCGTATCAAAAAGGTCTTGTACGAAACATGGAGACTTCTTTCAAGGAACACAAGGAGATTATCGTAGCATTGAAAGAACGGGATGGTGTACTGGCCCAGAAAAAGATGATGAGCCATCTCCTTCGTTCAAGTAGGGAATATGATGTATAGTTCGCAAATTATGTAGAGAGACG
>JBAXYP010000252.1:0-3582 GCA_041670725.1 Sphaerochaetaceae bacterium | reverse complement strand
GCGGAAAGTCCAAAGGGAACGAGGTGTTCGAAAAGCATTTTCCTGCAGTGACGTGTGGGGTATTACGTTTGGTCGGTTTAAGGATTTGTGTGTGGGAAGACAACCGGCCGTCACCATCGAGCACATCGAATGGAATATTGGGATCGGAATCACCCGGCTTATGGGATTTTGGAATCGGCGGTCGGATCGTTTCTCGTCGTATAATTAGGCTGAAGTTGCAGTGCGGGGGACCGTATGCACCAAGGACGTTTGCATCCGCTCTTTTCCGTATTTGGTGCGCCGAACGGGTTGTTGAAGACAATTCGCCCGGATGAAAAGAGTATTCGTGAGCGGATACTCTCTCATGAGATGTTCTTCCTGATGGCCACGACCATCTGTTCGGCGCTTTGGCGCACAAGCTTTTCCACATAGGAACCGCGTTTTCTTGGTTCTGAGGCAAATTGGTAATCGAGCGTGCCGTCGTCGGTCTCGACGCGCACGAAAAGGGCGGTGATTCTGTTTGCATCCGCTTCTTCCCTGATGTCGCAGGAACGGATGTTTGCGAAGGGGAGTTCCGTGTAATTTCCTTCCATCACCAAGGCAAGTGTCTTTTCTTTGGAATCGATGCACAGTCTGATGCCTTGCTCCTGGTCGGTGACGAACATATATGAATCATCGAAACGTCGTCCCCCTTCCTGTGACTTTTCGTTAAGGACCGCTTCCATCGCTTGGTATTTTCTCGCCGCTTCCTTATCCCGTTTCTTTTTCATGGCAATGGCGTATCCCTCCAGAACGAGGATAAGCAGGCATACAGTGCTGAGAATTATGGTGAAAGTGTTCATGTCGCTCATCATAACCGAGGAAAATATGCTATGCTAGGGGCATGGCACAAGATATTCGCATCATCACCACCGGAGGCACGTTCGACAAGCAGTACGATGCCATTAAGGGGGAACTGACATTCCGGGAGTCGCAACTTCCCAGAATTTTGTTGCAGAGTCGTTGCACGATTTCCGTCACGCTGGAGGAACCGCTCGCCGTCGACAGCTTGCTCATGTCCGAGGAACAGCGTTCGGAGATCGCAAATGCGGTGAAAACCAGCGCGGAAGCGAGAGTTGTCGTAGTACACGGCACCGACACGATGGTCAAGACCGCCAAGCTCACCGCCTCGGTGCTCGGGCCGAAAGACGGGCACGTCGTCGTGTTTACCGGAGCGATGATTCCCTATTCGCTCGAATTCAGCGACGCGGTGTTCAATCTCGGATGCGCCGTTACCGCGGCCCAATTGCTTCCTCCCGGCGTATACGTGGCGATGAGCGGAAGGATTTTCCCTTATGACCACGTGGAGAAAAACAAAGCGAAAGGAGTGTTTCAGGCAACCTGAATCAGAGCGAGCCGATATGTTGGACGACTTGGAGAATGTTCTCCTGACCGACCAGCGATTTCCCTTCCGAGAACATTTCAAGAAGTTCCATGTCGCTCGGGCTTTTGTCCGTTTTTCGATTCAGATTCCCCTTGGCCGCATGGGAAATGATCCGCATCAGAAAATGGTTGAATCCATGCGTTTTCTCAAGTTCAAAACCACCGGGAAGATAAAAACAATACACATCCGCTCCGATGCCTTCCCGACGTTTCATCTGGGAAACCCTTCCTTCGTCGTGGGCGGACATGCCAACGATGCCGACCGCTTCGACATGATATCGTTTACGTGCTTTTTTCAAGCCGACAGCCTTTCCAGCCCTCAACCAACCGAGGTATACGATTTCCGATCCTTTGGGAGCGGTGCAACTGCCAAGCGGGAACACCGGTACGCCAAGTTCGGCGGAAAGCATTTGGGCATATGCCTCAGTATGCCCCGCATGGGACGAATACACGATCGCTTTCACCTTCATGGAACGCCTCCACAGCCATCATAGCATGGTTTTTCCGCCTTGGCTCGGGGGACTGTTGACTTTTTGCGGCGGATTCATTATTGTAGGGACCGTACAGTAAGATGTATCAGGGGCGAGTCTTAGGATTCCAACCCTTGCAGGTTTTTGAATTGGTGAGAACAAAGGACTGCTTCAAAAGCAAATGCACAGAAGCAGAACAGCGGTTCCTCGATCTACCATATGTCGGCAACTTGTTGAGGTGCGAATGCGCACACAGCGGGTTGCCATTCTTTTTGTGCTTCGATCAGGAACATTTGGAATTCCGGATGCGGACTTGGGGATGCGAATTCTTCACGGAAGGCGTTTCATTCCCCTTTATCTCCTCATCTTCCTAAAATCCGTATTGGGCCTTTTCCCCCATCAGCAATGCGGGTTCAGGATGAAGAAGGAAGAATCCCTTCAAGTATTTTTTGCAATTGGTCGTACTTTTTCGTCGCATACGTCGCGTGTGGTGGTATGGGAAATTCATTTGAATTGAAGAAACACGTTGCGCATCCGGCGTTCCAACCGGCCTCAATGTCAATGGGGCGGTCGCCGATCATCATCAGGTGGTCTTTGGAAATGGCGAAACGGTCGAGAAGCGAGCGAAGCGCATCCGGAGCAGGTTTTTGCGGGAACCCGTCATCACCGGTGATGAACGAAACGAAATATGGTGTCATGCCAAACTTGGAGAGATAGGCGTGCACTTCTTTGTGGCGGTGCGTGTACAGATGGTTTCGTCCGCCATGCGCGGTGACGAACGCGAGACAGCCGAGTACGCCTGGGTATGGCCGTACGTTCCGGTAATCGGGAATGGCGTTGTACGACTGAAAACGCGAGAGGATCGTCTCCGGGGGAATGTCGTTTTCGGCACCGTACAGGCAGGCCGCTCGTCCGACGGTCGTCTTGATTCTGCCGAGCATGCGTTTTTCATCATCTGCGATGCCGAAATCCCGAAGTGCCTTTTGGAAACAGCGTAATATATACGGATAGCTGTCACACAGCGTTCCGTCAAAGTCCCAAGCTACGTCGGTGATCATGCGTCTTCTTTTGAAGGGATGGGGATCGTATCCAGCACATCCATCCCCAGACCGGAGAGAAAAACTTTTGCGCGATCCATCTCCGTCGTAGAGGAGATGGTTTTGGGATCGTGTGAATCGACACCGACGATGACCTTGCATCCTTCCTCCGCGGCGACGCGCCAGAACGCCGGAGCGGGATATCCGAGCGAATCCATATGCTTGCTATGGTTAAGCCGTCCCTGGAGGTTGTATTCCATAACAAATCCCTCGCGTTTCATCGCCCTGCACAGATCCCGGGACGCGGCCATGGCGTTTTCGTCGAATAACGGATAGGAGTGGAACATCAAGTCAGGATGGGCGAGATACAGGTACCGTCCGCTTTCCATGCCGAGGACGCAGCTTTTTACGTACGCTTCCAGATCCGTTTTGTTTTGGCAGAAGCCATAATAGAATCCCTCGTTGCCGCTTCCCTGAAAATGATTTCCCAGGATCAGATACTCGAGACGATACCGGGCGACCTGTTCGTCCAGCCACGGGAAATATTCGGGAAAGTATTCGCATTCCAATCCGAGATGAATCCGTATGTCGTCCTTGTATCGTTTCTGGAGGTTGCGAACCGATTTTACATAATCGGGAAGCTCCGCCGCATCCATCCTGATACGGCTTGTGTG
>JBAXYP010000251.1:0-3590 GCA_041670725.1 Sphaerochaetaceae bacterium | reverse complement strand
GTGGCTTTGGATATAGGCGACCCCCCAACGTTCCCTGAGTGCGGAAAGCAGGCCGACACGTTCCATGTACCGATCCGTACGAAAGACCGATTGCGGGTTCATCATTTCGCAGAGATTCAGGTCAAGAAGAGAAAACCCGTCTTGCGCATACAAGGGAATCAGATGCTGCATTTCCGTTTTCGACCCATCCGGCCGAAAGCTGACCAAATTGGTGCTTGTTGCGATACGCATGAGGAAATGGTATGGCAATGATGCGTTTTGCGCAACAGAGTCGCCTGAAAAATGATCGCTACGATCAAAGGTCGGAAATGTGAAAGTTTTTTGAAACAGAGGTCGTATTATCGAAAAATTCCTCGTTGACAGCTAAAAAAGAGAGATTTACGATTACATATTGTATGTATTGTAAAAAAATGGAGGTTTACATGAAGAAGACAATTGCAATGTTGCTTGCGTTGATGATGTTGGTGCCTGCCGTGTTCGCGCAAGGAGGCACGGAATCGGTGCAGGCCGGATCCGAAACGAAGAAGATCGATTATCCCAAAAAAGGAATCACCATGATTTGTCCATGGGGGGCAGGTGGTGGAACGGATGCTGTCCTTCGCGCCTTGTGTGGCACTGCCGAGAAATATCTTGGACAGACCATCACGGTGGAAAACAAGACGGGTGGAGCGGGAGCCATCGGTCATGCCGCCATCAAGAACGCGAAACCGGATGGGTATACTGTTGGAATGGTCACATTTGAACTCAATTCTCTTCCCCAGCAAGGGCTTATTGATTTCACGTATGTGGATTTCGATCCGCTTATTCGCGTGAACGCCGATGCGGCGGCACTTACGGTGAAAGCCGATGCTCCGTACAATACGGTGCAGGAGTTCGTCGATTACTGCAAGGCGCACCCCGGGGAAGTTTCCATCGGGAATTCTGCTCCGGGTTCGGTCTGGCATATCGGTGCAGGCCTGTTGGCCAATGCCACCGGCATCAAGGTGAAGCACATTCCGTTCGAGGGAGCTGCCGGAGCTGTCACTGCTCTCGCCGGAGGACATATCCAGGCGGTAACCGTTTCTCTTGCCGAAGTGAAATCCCAGCTTGACGCGGGTAATCTGAAGTGTCTGGGAATCATGGATGACAAACGTCCCGAGGCGTATCCAAACATCAAAACGTTCAAGGAGCAGGGGTTTGACATCACCTATTACACATGGAGGGGCCTTGCCTTGCCCAAAGGAGTTGATCCGCAAATCAAGCAGATTTTGGTCGACGCATTCACCAAAGCGGAGAAAGATCCAGATTTTGTTGCAAAGGCAAAAGCCTTGAATTTGAATCTGGCGTATCTGAATCCGACTGATTTCGCGACATTCCTGAAGTCCAATTATGAAGATGTAACGAAGACGATGATCGAACTTGGACTTGCAGAAGCTCCAAAATGAGTCGTAGGTAGTATGATGGGCAGGAGTGGAAACTTCTGCCCTTTTTCTCGAACTCAGAAAAGGGGATGGTTGTGAGAAAAGCTAATTTCATATCAGGAATTATCGGCATGGTTTTTTCTGCAGTGGCGTTCGGATATACCTTTACGTTCAAACAATTCATTAATGTTCCGGTTGGTCCGGAATTTTTTCCTCGGTTCCTCGCACTGGGACTGTTCATCTGCAGTCTGATTCTCGTTCTGACCAATATTACGGATACGCCACACAACGCAGGGCCTACGAAGACCCTATCCCTTCGGGACAAAGGAATGCAACGCCTTGTCATCGGTATTGGCATTGTACTTGCGTATGCGCTTTTATGGAATGTGTTGGGATTTCTCATCATTACGCCGTTCTGTTTGTTCGGCCTGATGTATTTGGTTGATACAAGAGAATACCGTACCATGATCGTTGTCTCCGTTGTGGCGACAGCCCTCATTTTCCTTGTGTTCAAGTTTCTTCTTGGTATTGAAATGCCGATGGGCTTCATGGATTGGTGAGGAGGGGAAGATGGATTGGAGGTTGTTGTTGGCAAGTTACACTCAGGTACTGACTCCTGATACTTTGTTATTCGTGTTTGTCGGAGCAATCGGAGGAGTCCTTATCGGAGCTATTCCCGGGCTTACCGCGACGATGGGCATCGCACTTCTTGTTCCTTTTACCTATGGACTTGATTTTATTCCCTCAGTGGCGATGCTTCTCGGTATTTTCTGCGGTGGCATGTATGGAGGATCCATTGCCGCGATTCTCATTAGGACTCCTGGAACTCCTGCAGCTGCGGCCACGGTGCTTGACGGGTATCCGATGGGGCAGAAGGGGGAAGCGGGAAGGGCTCTTTCCATTGCATTGTTCTCGTCTTTTTGTGGTGGAATGATTGGCGCCATTATTATGACGTTTCTTGCTCCGATGATCGCGAAAATGGCGTTGAAATTCGGACCGGGAGAGATGTTTGCGCTCGCTGTGTTCGGTCTATCCGTAATCATTTCCATTTCCGGAAAATCCTTAGTAAAAGGATTGATCATGGGATTTTTTGGTCTTTTGATTTCTACCGTAGGTATGGATAAAACGTGTGCATATCTCAGATTTTTTCATTTCCAAGGTTTTTATGACGGCATTCCGTTCATCCCCGCGCTCATCGGGCTTTTCGCTCTCTCTGAGGTGTTTGCAAACTTCGAGCATATGTTAAAAAGCGAAGGGAAGGCCGCGAAAATTGAGCATGTGTTTCCCTGTAAAAAGGATATGAAGACGATTTCCCGCGCTGTCGTTACGGGTGGATTGATCGGATCGTTCGTCGGGTCCATCCCGGGCGCGGGTGGCGATATCGCTGCGTTTGTTTCTTATTCCGAGGCGAAACGTGTCAGCAAGCATCCCGAGTTGTTTGGAACCGGGGTACCGGAAGGTGTCGCTGCGTCAGAGTCCGCAAACAATGGATGTTCAGGAGGCGCAATGATACCAATGTTGTCGTTGGGAGTCCCAGGTGATTCCAACACCGCTGTTCTGATGGGCGCGTTCATCATGAAAGGCTTTCAGCCGGGACCGATGATGTATGTGGATCATTTGGATGTCGTCTACGCTGTTTTTGCGGCTATGATTGTTGCAAACTTTGCCATGCTTATCGTAGGTATGCTGGGGGTACGATTGTTTGCAAAGGTTATTTCTTTCAAGCGCAACTACCTTATCCCCTGCATCCTTGTTCTTAGCTTGGTCGGTTCCTACGCCATCAATCAAAACATGTTTGATGTGTACTTTGCCATTGTCATGGGAGTCCTTGGGTATTTGTTCCAGAAGTATGATTTTCCTCTTTCTCCCATTTTGCTTGCCTTGATCCTGGGGCCGATGAGTGAATCGAATTTGCGGCGATATATGCAAATCGTCGATGGGCGGTTCTTGCTGATGTTCACACGACCGATTTGCGTGATATTCTTCGCTTTGGCGGTTTTCTCGTTGATTTCGGCGTTACGGAACCAGAAGAAAATCAACAAGAGGGAAGAAGAGGCGGAACAGGCCATGAAAGAAGGCGCATGAGATGAATGCAAAACGATTGGGTATCTATGTCGCGTCGGTGACGCCGTTTACGTCGGAGGACAAATTCAATCCCGACGCGTTGGTCGCGTTGATGGAACGGAACCT
>JBAXYP010000250.1:0-3594 GCA_041670725.1 Sphaerochaetaceae bacterium | reverse complement strand
TGTACATTCAGAGAGCAAAGAAGACGTCATTCGTCATCACCTCCAATGGGAATGGATCCAGCGATCCCTTTTCCTTTGAGGAACTCACAAAGGACGTTGTACAGGTCATAGAGTTCTTTTTCTATTCCGTACATTTTGTGTTCAAAGCTTTTGAAATTGAGCTGGAATCCAAGAATCCGGTTATATCCTTTGATATCTTCTCCAGATCCTCTTTGCGTACAGAATGTTTCATGGAAACGGCGCCTTTTCAACAAAAACAACAAGCATTTCAGAGTATTTCTCATAACGGTGAACTGAATATCTGGCGACAGTTTGAACTGATAATCAAGAACATTGCAGAGACTCATCATACATTTAATCACTTCTGAATCATTGATGTGAGGAGATGTGATGAATTCACCGTACATGAAGACTTGATACCCGGAATTTACCCAATTGCCGATTTGCTTTGGTTGTTGTACTCGTTGGCAAAACGCATGAAAGAAACGAATGCAGTTTTTTTCTTGGGACATGTTGTTCGCAAGGTATGAGAAATAGGCGGCTCCCACACCTTGTTGGTTTTTAGCCGCAAATTCGACTTTTGAGAGAATGCATTCTGTTACTTTTTGGAACGTACTATCTTGACGCTCCTTAGCACAATAACCTCGGTATGACCATGAAAGCCATTTTACTATTTTGTCATCCTGCTCGTTCAAATACTTTTGTGCGAGGAAAAAGAAAAATTTATGAGAGAGCGACTTGTCAAAAGCGGGAGATGAGGTAGGTTCCTTGGCAATAGGGTCCGTTCCAAACACATTGATGCGATCGAATCGGTTCAGACCTTTTTCATACCGATGCGGCCATTGGGAGCGATTATAGAAAGGATTGTCATCTGTAAATATATATTGTTCCATTTTCCATTTCATTAGGGAAGTGAATGGGACGCGTGCCTGTACTGCATGTACTTCCGGAGGGAATGAACGTTCAAGGTTCTCTTCAAGATATGCAAATGTAATAAATTCCCCATTTTTACATTTCGTCGGATTCATTTGGTTCCAATCAAGGCGGAAAGGAGTAAAGGCTTGTTCTTTTCCTTTGCTTTTCACCAGGACTGTTGCTTTACCTTGTCCTGGAAACAATTGGGGTGAGAACACAATTTCTATCAGTCCTGAGACATTGGGTTTACATACAAACCAAGGCTTATATTCTTTCAACGGTAATGTTTTCGCTTCTTTGTCACTTCCGCCCATGAGCAGATAAAAGGAAATGGGCTTCTTGTCTTCTTCCTGTTGGTTGTTTCCTTCGTGTCGGAGATCGAGGAAGATATGATCGATATCCCTGACTTTCTCATAGGCGAACCCACCACGCACATAATCACTTGCATCAATGAGATTCTTGAATTCGATTTCTTCTCTGTTTGTGCTGCTGGAGACTACGATACGTAACGTTTCGCATTGGTCGTAGTAGGGAACTTGTCCATTTTTTACCAAAGAGACAAAATGTTCCGTCCCTTGTTGGATGGTGCCATCATCCTGAAGAATATGAATGATGGGGACATAATGGGTAAAAGCTTCTGTAAGATGATGCAGGGAAGATGCGGAGATGATCGCTTTGATATCGGGGTGATTGCCCCATCTTTGACCAAGCAATGGCCCAAGCGTCGTCTTCATGGAGGTTTGCTTTGCCGTCTTGCATTCTCCCCATCTCCATGATTCCCATTGAAAGGATGGAAATGCCACATGGTCTTTGTCTGTCAAACATTCAGGAATGCTGATATTCTTCCATTCAGCAAGCGGAATCATTTGTGGGTAATATTGTCTGTTGATTCCTCCTTGGGCAAAACGATAGATTTTGCGACAAGGAATGAATCTTCCGCTTTCTTCCTTGATACACAATACGGAACCATGCCAACCGGTCGTCGTCTCATCGAGGACAAGCACATTATCATCCTGCTTCAGCCCTAGCCCATGTAACTGTGATTCCGCTCCCAAGAACAGTGTAATGGAACGCCAGAGTAATCGTGTATGGGTTCGATCTCCAAACGCATCCAATAGAGTATCTTGATAATCTTCGGAAGCGGAATCGGGAATGAGGAGGATGTTTTCTTCGGGGGATGCTAGTTGCTCTTTGGCAATGGTTTGTCTGAGAAGCCTATTTTGCGATTTCCAAAAAGCTTCAAGAGCAACACTTGTCGGTTGATTAAGTTTGTCGATGGATACCGTTGGGTGCTCAAGTGCGTACAATAGTTGCCGTAACAGTATAATACGATCGGTTTTTGTTTCCTTCTTCAATGGGTCCATCAAATCGAATAACGAACGAGAAGCATTGTCGATGATATACGGATTTTGATTCGCATGCGTGGTTTTAAAAATCAGAGCGGGGGAAAGAGGGATATCTTTATGCGTCCGCATAGCATCATCGTAAAGAGAAAACGTTTGCGCACCGGTGAGATCAAAAATGCCTATTGCCATGGTTTTCCCTCCAAAGCGGTGCATATAAATTGGTAGATATCACTTTGAAATGCGGTAGAAGCGGAAAACACCTTGAAATAGGGAGAAAAGGTGTCGGGTTTTATAGTCGTTGATTCAGATTCCCGATACACCAGTGTCCAATGGATGCAGAGGGATGAGGAAGGAAGGATGTGTATCGTTTGTATGGGAAGATATCCGGGGACAAACCATACATCTAAATCGATTTCCCGAGATGGCATATAAGAACGGAACCTCATCTCATCAGGAATAAATCCTGTTTCGTATGTGTGATTTTGATACTGGTATACGCCCAACCACCGATGATGATCGAGAAATAATCCATTTTTCTCAGAGGGTTCTGAGTGAATCCATACTGGTTCCTGCATCAATGACCTTCCCCCATGTTTTACGCATTGGGAATACAAGGCGACTTCCAGCATGAGGCGGATATATTCTTGAAGAAACTGATTTCTGTGTTTCCAAATGATTTCAAGAAGCTTTGTTTTTTGGATCAAGCGTACATACAGGTTCCAAATGGTACAATAGGCTGCGTTATTTTGCAGTACATAATTCGGATGAGGAAACGTAGTGAGGCGAGATATTGTCATGAATTCTGGGCTTTCCAAAATATGTTCAGCTAATGAGACGAAACGCCTCACATCTTTGATTCGTTGGCTATTCTTGAAACTTTGATAATTTGTGAGGTAATGATGGCCTTCGGCAACGCACAGTTGGAGGAACTGTTTGAACACACGGTTTTCCAACGTATCATATGATTGATGTCGTACGATAGATAAAATCTTTTGAGCATTCCCCGCTTTTTCAATTGGGGTTCTGCCAGGTTGTCGTGCCAACCACCGGATGCATTGGGAATCAAGGCGTTGAGCTCTGTTCAACGGGGTTTTCTCTCGATCACTACGAAGCATCAGGTGCAAGGAGCGGAAAAGATTTGCCACGAGATTGTAGTATTGTTGGGCAATAATGACGATAAATTCCAAGGGTGGTTCATTTGCTTTGGGGAGCGTATCAAGAAATGGCATAAGCGCTCTAAGGGAAAGGGGAAGTGCCTTATTTTTGTCTTTTACCTGTACGTATTGCTCTTGTTTTCCTGTACGTTCTGCAAGGTTGCGGAATTCTAGGAAAG
>JBAXYP010000249.1:0-3638 GCA_041670725.1 Sphaerochaetaceae bacterium | reverse complement strand
TTGATGATTTTGGAAACCACTGGTTTACAATCCCACCTAAATTGAAACCGGTAGTTTGTGGAGCGTTGTTTTCGAATGGCGTAGACTTTCTCTGCACGATCTGGGAAAAATGGGGGCCTCTCTTGTCTGCCGAATCAAATGATATCCTTACAAGGTATAACAGGGACATTGAGATCATTTCTTGGCTTTGGAAAGTCTGTGACAAAGTTATAGCAGGACAAGATAATTTTAATGAAAGGACATGGTCGATTGGTTTACGTTTCACACAACCCCAGAATGTCATCGAACCATTTGAAAGGAGAGGTATCAACCGCAGGACACTGCTTGTTTCAAAAAAAATTAAAGAAGTTCAATTCGATAGAAAAGTCGAACAGTGGTTTCAAGGATTCCCTGAAACTGAAGGTATGGTTGGAGATGAGTGACATGAATTTCGCAAATGATCCGGCGGATAACGGTAATCCGGTGAAGATAATTCCCGCTAGGGAAAAAGATGACATAAATTCTTCGAAGAGAACTTACCGGGCATGCGCATATTGTCGTGTGTCCACCGGTAGTGAGATGCAGCAATCTTCCTTTGAATTGCAGAAACTTCATTATGAAAAACTCGCACAATCCCATTCCAATTGGCTTCTCATGAAGATTTTCGCCGATGAAGGCATATCCGGTACGTCCATAAAAAAAAGAAAGGAATTCAATGAGATGATCGATGCCTGCATGAGAGGTGAATATGACCTTATCCTCACCAAGTCCGTTTCTAGGTTTGCGAGGAACCTTGTTGACTGCATCAATATTGTCAGGAAGCTGAGAGGTCAGATGTCCCCTGTAGGGGTATTCTTCGAAACCGACAACCTGTTTACCCTTTCGGAGGATTCCGAACTGAAGCTGGCGATTCTTTCCACTGTTGCCCAAGGGGAATCCGAAAAGAAAAGCGAGAGCATGAATTGGTCGCTCAAAGAACGTTTTCGTAACGAAAGGTTGTTGATGCCCGAACTTCTGGGGTATACCCGCAAAAGGGATGCGATGGGAAGATATGCGAAAGATGCCCCTCTGACCGTTGTCGAGTCCGAGGCCAGAATTGTACGGTTCATTTTCGACGCCTTCACGGCGGAGTATTCGCTGGAAGGCATTGCCGAGGTGCTTAACGAAATATCAGTGCCGACCAAGACCGGCAGGAACGACTGGGGCATATCTTCGATAAGATACATCCTGAGCAACGAGAGGTATTGTGGCAAGATCCTGACATGGAAGACGTTCACTGCGGATGTATTCGGACATACCAAGCGGAAAAACATCAACAACGAACGGGAACAGTGCCTCTATTCAGACAAACATGAGGCGATTGTCACCGTTGAGAAGTTTGAAGCGGCTCAGTTGCTGTTATCGAATCTCGGGAAAGGAATCCGTGGATATTCTGCAACCCATGTCATTGATACCGGTATATTTTGCGGATATGTTCCCGTGAACCACAGGTGGATAAACGATAATCCGAACGTTTACTTTGACGCATCCAACAGCGTAGAACAGCAGACAAAAAAACAACAGATAAGAAAGGACCGCTTCTGTCCGTTCAATCTTGCGGGTTTTCAGGTTGTCCGTGGACATTTCCTTACCGCACGTCAGGAGTGTCCTTGCATTACGGTCACCGAAAACAGGCTTAGTTTCAACACAGTCTGTGTCCGGAAGTTTGCCGGGGTATCGCATATCCAGTTGTTGATTCATCCTGTCGAACGGAAGATCGCCATTCGGCCTTGCGGGGAACATGATATCCACAGCATACGCTGGCGGGTGGATTCTGATAAGCCGATCCAGATAAAGAGTATCAGCACACCATACTTCTCAAACGCGCTTTATAAGATTTTGGAATGGAATCCCGATTACCAATATCACATCAAGGGAACATGGATCTGTCGGGGACATGAGGAAATAATCATGTTTGATACATCCAAAGCAATATCCGCCACGTATATCGACTGCGAAACTGAAGAAAGGAAACCCAAAAGAGTTCTCCTTTGCCCTGAGGAATGGAACGATTCATTCGGGGAGGATTTCTACGATTTCTGTATCCAGAACAGTTTTTACTATATACGCTCAGGCTCGAATTGGGATACGCAAGCCAAGGGTGTCGCCGTTTACAAGTCTGTACGGTCAGGCATTTCCACCGAAAAGGAACTCATATCGGAAATACAGGGAATAAAGGCAGGAATGGGTGATGAATGACGAACCGGACTATCATTTGCAGGGGATAATGCCCCTTGATGACTCGAAAGAACAGGAAATGGTTAATCTGGCAGGCTTTCAGGTCACGAAAGCCGAGCTTTTTGCCCATACAAAAGAACCGGCGATAACAGTCTGGGGAGATAAGATCAAGTTCAATATGGCTTGTCTCAAAAGATTCCCAGGTGTTACCCACATTCAGCTTCTCATCCACCCGGATCAGAAACGTCTCATCATCAAACCTTGCGATTCCGATGCTCCGGACTCACTTCGTTGGTCGAACGGTGGAGGTGAAAAGGAAATAAGAAACCGTGATATGGTCTGCAAGCTTTTTGCAGCCAGACTTTTCGATCTTATGCAGTGGGATTTCCACTACAGGTACAAGATGCTCGGCAAGCCAGCAGTCTCAAATGATGAAGTACTTTATCTTTTCAGGCTTTCGGACTTTGAGCTTTTCTGCAATGACGGGAAATCAAGAAAAAGCAGAGCTTATCTTCCCGAAGACTGGAGAAATTACTTCGGTGTGCCGGTTGAAAATCATGAAGAGCGTTACAAGATAGATCTTGCTGACGGATATATATCAACGCAAGTCTGAGGAGGTATGGATGCTTGACAATGAATCGTTGATTCAAAATATCAATCTTGAGGGGTTTGAGATAGTCCAGGGACAGATGTTCAAGAACGAACGCCGTCCGATGATGACGATGTACAAAAATGAAGTTTCCTTCACGAGGGAGGCGCATAGGGATCTGAACAACTGTGCCGCAATTCAGATGCTCATCCACGTAGAGAACAAGATTGTAATTATCATGCCGTCAACTTCAACCGACGAAAATGCAATTGCCTGGGACAGGCAACTGAAGGATACTTCTGCTTCAAAGTTCTTCTGTCCTTGCCTTACAAATCGGTTATATGCGCTTTGGGATTGGAACACCAAATACAAATACAAGACAGATGGTCGTATCGTGTATTGTGATAAAAAGGTGATGATTCTTTTTGATTTCAATGACGCAAAACCATACGACGGATTGGCTTTGGCAAAAGAAAATGCGTGAGAAAACCCACATGTCATTCTATTTGGATCGTAGTACTTTCCACGTTTTCACCAATGCCATACGGCGTGTTGGATCTCCTCCATACGTCCGCTTCTTGATAAACCCAGACAATCTTTGCATGGCCATGGAATCATATGACAAGAAGGGACCGACTTCTTTCAGCGTCCCTCCCAAATTGTTTTCTGACAGCAAAGGCACCAGTATGAGAATTCAGAGTAAACGTTTCTGTTGTCTCCTTGCAGATAAGATGGGGTGGGATGAAACGAAGTCGTACCGTGTCCCCGGCCATATTTTCTCAAAGCAGCAGATAGTCATATTTGATTTATCCCAGGCTGTCGAATTAAACGAGAAGGGATCTCATGCATCCCA
>JBAXYP010000248.1:0-3639 GCA_041670725.1 Sphaerochaetaceae bacterium | reverse complement strand
GTGCCCGACGGGATTCGACAAGAATCCGGATGGAGCGAGGAAAAGCGAAGCGGAGCTGGATCGGGACTGGGATTTCACGATCAAGTGTGCGCTGGTCATCAAGGACCTGATGAACGGGAACCCCGAGTTGAGGCAAAAGGGTTGGAACGAGGAGTCCTTGGGGCACAACGCGATCGCTGCGGGATTCCAAGGGCAGCGGCAGTGGACGGACATGTTGCCGGACACTGATTTTCCCGAGGCGGTACTGAACACGGGCTTCGACTGGGACGGGGGTCGTGAACCGTACGTGCTGGCGACGGAGAACGATACGCTCAACGGGGCGACGATGTTGTTGCTGAAGTTGCTGACGGGGCGGGCGCAGATGTTCGCGGACGTGAGGACCTGCTGGACTGGCAGAAGCGTACGGGAGTGGTACCACTATGAGCTTGAGGGGCACGCGGCGGAGGCGGACGGGTTCATCCATCTGATCAACAGCGGGGCGTGTTGCCTGGAGGCGACCGGAGAGATGAAGGGTCCGGACGGAAAGGCGGAAATCAAGCCGTTCTGGGAGGCGACGGACGGGGACCGGGAGGCGTGCCTGAGGGCGGTGACGTGGAACACGTCGGATCTTGGGTATTTCCGCGGGGGCGGGTTCTCCTCCCGGTTCATGACGCGGAGCGAGATGCCCGCGACGATGGCGAGGATCAACATCGTGAAAGGACTCGGCCCTGTGCTGCAACTGGCGGAAGGCTGGACGGTCGCGTTGCCGGAGGAGGTGGCGGACGCGATCTGGAAGCGGACCGACTACACGTGGCCGTGCACGTGGTTCGCCCCGAGGGTGACGGGGAAGACTCCGTTCACCAATGCGTACGAGGTGATGAACAACTGGGGCGCGAACCATGGGGCGATCAGCTACGGGCATGTGGGGGCGGATTTGATCACGTTGTGCTCGATGCTGCGCATCCCGGTGTGCATGCACAATGTGCCGGACGAGGACATTTTCCGCCCAAGTTGCTGGAATTCGTTCGGCATGGACAAAGAGGGGCAGGACTACCGCGCCTGCAAGGCCTTCGGACCCATGTATAGGTAGCAGAAAATACAGGAATGTGATAGTCATCGTGTTTTTTGTCCTAAAACACGGTGGCTTTCCCATAAAGGGGCTGTGTGCCATGCTGAAAACAATCCCTCCGATCATCGGACCGGAGTTGTTGAAGATTCTCGATGAAATGGGGCATGGTGATGAAGTCGTCATCGCCGATGGAAATTTTCCCTGTGCCTCGATGAACGGACGGGTGATCAGGATGGACGGACACGGGGTGCCCGAGGTACTCGAGGCGATTCTCTCGTTATTTCCGTTGGATCATGCGTCGAGGAATGTCATTTTGATGTCCGTTTCCCCTGGCGATGACGTGAAAACGCCGATATGGGGGACGTACGCTACGCTCTGCAGCGCCGGCGATGTCCATTACAAGGGGTACCAAACCATCGACCGGTTTGCGTTTTACGAACGTGCGAAACATGCATACGCCGTCATCGCCACGAGCGAGAGGGCTCTGTACGCGAACATCCTGTTGAAGAAAGGCATTGTCTCTGAAGGCGAGGGAACGTGTTGTTCTCCCTGAGCGTTCGGGATACAATTCTTTGCATGAAACTCTCTGATTTCGGTTCAAAACTAACCGCCAGGTCCGGCATTTTACGGTTGATGGACGATTTGGGCAAACCGCTTCCCGAAGGGATTGTGCCGTATCCTCTCGGAGGAGGGAACCCCGCTCGTATCCCTCAAGTGGAGGCGGCATACCGTCACGAAATGGAGAAGTTACTTTCCCACGGAGAGGATTTTGAAAACGCCATCGCCCATTATGATGCGCCTCAGGGGAGAATGCGTTTCGTGGAACAGGTCTCCTCGTATCTGTCCCGTACCTACGGTTGGAAGATCGGACCGGAAAATGTCGCCGTCCTCAACGGTTCGCAAAGTGCGATGTTCGATCTTTTCAACATGTTCTCCGGTACGTTCACAAAAGGTTCGCTGATCTGGTGGAAGACGATTCTTTTCCCGTTAATGCCCGAATACGTCGGATATGCGGACCAAGGCATCGAGCGGGATACGTTCGCTAGTCTCCCTTCCCGTTGCGAGTATATTGGCGATCATACGTTCAAATACTTCATCGATTTCCCGCTTTTGGAAAAATATTTGGACGAACACGGAAAGGAAGGAAAAGACGGGCAAGTGGGTGCCATTTGCGTGACAAGACCGACCAACCCGTCGGGGAACGTTCTCACGGATGAGGAAATCCGTCGTTTGTCCCGTTTGGCGCATGAGTGTGGGATTCCGTTGATCGTCGACAATGCCTATGGGCTTCCGTTTCCTGACATCGTTTTCGTTGATCATGCAGAACCGATCTGGAACGAGGACATTGTCCTTTCGATGAGCCTTTCGAAAATCGGACTTCCCGCCATTCGGACGGGAATCGTCATCGCCAGCAAGGAAATCGTCGCCGCGCTTTCCAACATCAACGCCATCGTCGCCTTGACCAGTGGGTCGATGGGACAGGTGCTTGCCGGCGATCTCATCGAAAGCGGCGTTTTGGTGAAACTTGCCAGAAACGCCGTTCAGCCATACTACCAGAGGCGTGCCGTACAGACGCAAAAGTGGATCAACACATTTTTTGAAGGAACTTCTTATGCGTTTCACAAAATGGAGGGGTCGATCTTCTGTTGGTTGTATTTGCCTGATCTCAGGATCGGGACGTGCAGGTTCTATGAAGTATTGAAAGGGAGGGGCGTCATCACCGTCCCCGGAGAATATTCGTTTTTCGGTCATCCGGACCAAAGGGATGGAAAGCCGTACCCCCATCCTCATTATGATAAGTGTCTGCGCCTCAATTATTCCGCACCCGAGGCGCAAGTGGAGACCGGACTGAGAATCATCGCCGAGGAGTATCGTAATTATGGCGGATGAAGTCGAAGGGTTGTTCGTCGTCTGGACAGACGGCGGCGAGTATGGCAGATTACAGCCATGAGGGCGGAAGTACGCAGGGCGTTGAATTTCCAGGCGATGGTCATCGCTTCGCGGGGATCGGAGGCGAAGGCCATTCCCGCCTACAACCAAGCGGCCTCCGAATTTGATACGAGCGATGACATCTCCGTGGAATTGGATCGATATGCGGTGTTGCTGGGAGTTTCTTCCCGCGTTCTGACGAATGCATATCTGAAGTGCCGTCCCGCATTCGAAACCATCGGGGACGATGTGAACGTTCTTACATGGGAAGACGGAGGATGGCCGAAAGGAGCGAACGATTCTCCCTTCTGTCCACGGTTCCTGTTTACCAAAGGCGATGCGTCCCTGTTTGGCAGAAACATGGTTTCTTTGATCGGAACGCGCAATCCTTCCGAGGAAGGGAAACATCTTTGCATCGAAACCGTCAAGGCGTTGGGAAAGAAGGGACTTGTCACGGCGAGCGGTATGTCCATCGGTATCGAGGGTGTGAGCCATCTTGCCTCCCTTCGTTATGGGTGGCCGACGATGGCCGTCTTGGGAACGGATGTGGGATCGTATTATCCTTCCGAACATCAAGCGTTGCAGGAACGAATCGCCCATAGCGGTCTTCTCGTCAGCCGGTTCAGTCCCGCCCTGTCCATGCAAAAATGGTTTCTTGCGCT
>JBAXYP010000247.1:0-3666 GCA_041670725.1 Sphaerochaetaceae bacterium | reverse complement strand
GGGAGGGAAAAGTCCGGTCATCATCGACGAAACGGCGGACATCGACCTCGCCGCACGGCGCATCGCATGGGGAAAATGCCTCAATGCCGGGCAGACCTGTGTCGCCCCGGACTACGTTCTGATAGCGCGAAACCGCCGCGACGCATTCATCGGCGCCTTGAAACGCGAGATTCAAAAGATGTACACCGACACCCCGCTTTCCTGTGCCGAATTTCCCCGCATCGTCAACGAGAAACACTATGAAAGACTGAAAGGACTCCTCAAATGCGGAAGCGTCGCGTTCGGAGGCGCGTTTGACGACGTAACGATGAAAATCTCCCCGACGGTCATCACCGACCCGGACATCGACAGCCCCCTGATGCAGGAAGAAATCTTCGGCCCGATCCTCCCGGTCATCGTTTTCGACGATTTCGACGGAGCCTTGGATTTTGTCAGCACACGGGAACACCCGCTCGCCCTGTACCTGTTTTCCACCGACGCAAAACGGCAAAAATACGTGACAAGGCATCTCTTGTACGGCGGCGGTTGCATCAACGACTGCGTCTGCCATCTGGCGAATTCCCATATGCCGTTCGGAGGCGTGGGATCCAGCGGCATGGGGCGCTATCACGGAAAGGATGGATTCGATACGTTCAGCCACAAGAAGAGCATCCTCGTCAAGCCCGCCCACCCGGACATTCCTCTGCGATACGCTCCGTACAAAGGAAAAATGGGAATCGCGAAAAAGTTGATGTAGGGGGTTCTTTCCCTCTGTTTCCGTTTTGCATACAATGGGACACATGTGGAAACGCGTGGGAAGATATGTAAGGTGGTTGGTTCGTGGCATCGCATTGGGGTTTGCCGTAGGGGCGGCGATGTGGCTTCTCACCACGACGGTGATATGGGTCTCGGGCATCAGGAGGGGGCATTCGGCCTTATACCTGGCGATTCCGCTCGGCGCTCTTGTCACGGCGTGGTTGTACCAGACGCTCGGGCCGTACCTGCGAAGCGGCACCGCCCAAGTGATCGACATCATCAACCACGGCCTCGTTTCTCTGGTCAGCCCGACGAGCCAACGCAACGACACGGCCACTGCGGAAAACATCTCGGGCAAGATGGCGCCGCTCTTGTACTTCAGCACGATCTTCTCCCATCTCGTCGGAGCTTCGACAGGAAAAGAAGGCGCCGGAGTGCAGATCGGCGCGTCGATGGGCAATTACATCGGCAGGATCGAAGACGGACTGCTTCCCAAACGATTCGAAGATCATGACCCGAGAAACGCCGGCATCTGGATGATCAGCGGCGCGGGGGCGGCTTTCGGCGCACTGTTCAACGCACCGGTGGCCGGTACCTTGTTCGGTCTTCAATTCTCTTCGCCCCAAGTGAACCGCAGCGAAGCGTTCATCCCCTCCCTGACGGCAAGTTTTACGGCCTGTTTCGTCAGCAAGAACCTGCTTCACATCGCAACGCTGAGTCCCGCAGCATCCGTTTCGGTAGGTCTCACACCTCTGCTGGTCGCCAAACTGTTCGTCTTGGCCATCTGTATGGGTTTGTTCAGCAAATTGTTCATCGGTTTGGCCGGTTCGTACCGCAAATGGCTTTCCAGTCGGTTCCCGTCCATCTGGATGAGGACGATCACAAGTTCCCTCCTGTTGCTCGCCTTCTCCTTGATGTTCGCGCGCATCGCCGGGAACTGGAGCCTGAACGGACTTTCTTCCGACTTGATCGGGGCGAAAGTCGCCTGGTACGTTCCTCTGGGCAAAATGATTCTCACGGTGCTTTCCATCGGCAGCGGATTCGTCGGCGGTGAAGTCATCCCAATCATGGTCCTCGGTTCAACCGCCGCGTCCTTGTTCGCAAACGTCGTGGGGATCCCGGTAAACGCTATCACCTGTTTCGGGGCGCTCGGTATGCTCTCAGCGGCGACGAAACTCCCGCTCGCCTGTTTCATGCTTGGACTCGAAATCTTCGGATTCGCCAATCCCGCGGCATTATTCTTCGTCTGCATCATCAGTTACAGCGTCAGCGGGATGAAGGGTATCTATGAGAAACAGGGTGACGTGTTCCATTTCACCAAAAACTGGGAAGTGTGACGAGGCTTTCACAAAAAGCGCTTGACAAAACCTCTTACATATCATTAAATCATCATATGATGAATATACGATAAGGAGAGGGATGATGGACAGGACCCGAATCTGGAAATTGAGGAATCTCGACTGTGCCGAATGCGGCGCGAAAGTGGAAAGCGCCGTCGCCGCCATCCCCGGCGTGGATAAGGTCGAAGTGAACTTCATACAGATGAGAATGACAGTGACCGCAAAGGGGACTCCGACGGAATCCTTGTGGAAACAGGTGGAACGGACGGCGAACCAGACGGAAGACGACTTGGAACTGAAGGTCATGAGGGACGGGGTGTGCCCGTATTGCAATCATGAGCACTGCGTCTGCGGGTTCGTCGACGACCGAAAGAAAACGGACTGGTCCCTGATCCGCATTCTCCTCGCACTTGTCGTCTTCATCGCCTCTTTTCTTTCCGGCATTCCGGCTCTCGCACTGGCAGGCTACGCCATCTGCGGTTACGAAGTGGTATGGAACGCCGTCAGAAATTTGTTCAAGGGACATTTACTCGATGAAAACTTCCTGATGGCCGTCGCGTCCGTCGGCGCCATCGCTTTGGGTGACTACCGTGAGGCGACGGCCGTCATGCTTTTTTACGAAGTCGGGGAATATTTCGAGGACAAGGCAGTCGATTCGTCCCGGCGAAACATCGCGAACATGATGGACCTGAAAAGCGACACGGCCCTCGTCATAAAGGATGGCGAGGAACGCACCACCAGAAGCGAAGACGTATCCGTAGGGGCGATCATCAAGGTAAAAGGCGGTGAAAAAATTCCGCTTGATGGCGTGGTCGTTCAGGGCACGTCGTTCCTCGACACGAAATCTCTCACCGGGGAACCGGTTCCCCGTAGGGTGTGCGTCGGAAGCGAAGTAATCTCGGGATGCGTCAACACGGAAGGGACCCTGTTGGTGAAAGTGAGTAAGGCATATCAGGACTCCACGGTAAAAAGAATCATGGACCTCGTGGAGGATTCTTCAAGCCGCAAGGCGCCGAGCGAGCGATTCATCACCAAATTCTCCCGCTACTACACCCCGGTTGTCGTATTCTCCGCCATCGCGCTTGCAACCATTCCGACGCTTTTCGTCGGAAATTTTCAGCAATGGTTGTATCGCTCTCTGGTGTTCCTCGTCATCAGTTGCCCTTGCGCGTTGGTCATTTCCGTGCCTCTTGCCTTCTTCGCCGGCATCGGAGCGCTTGCCAAGCGAGGCGTGATGGTCAAGGGAGGCAACTACCTGCAGGCCCTCGCGGAGGCTGATTCCATTGCCTTCGACAAGACCGGTACGTTGACGAAAGGCACTTTTACCGTAACCGAAACGAAAGCCTATGACGGTTTTTCCGAACGGCAGGTCCTTTCCTACGCCGCATCCCTTGAAGGAGAGAGTACGCATCCCATCGCACGGGCCATCCACCAGGCGGTCGCTGACGCGAAGACGGCGACGGACGTACACGAATACTCGGGCAAAGGCATCATCGGTACGGTGGACGGGCATGCCGTCGCCTGCGGCAACGGGAAGTTGCTGTCACAATTCGGCATCATGGACAAAAAGGGCGGACAGAGCGCAAAGACG
>JBAXYP010000246.1:0-3667 GCA_041670725.1 Sphaerochaetaceae bacterium | reverse complement strand
CGATCAGGGATACTTCCATCCGTTGGATATCGGAAAGACTTTTCACCAAGACGGGAACGGTGGTAAGGCCTGCGATTTTAGCCGCACGGAACCGTCTTTCGCCAGCCACGATGGAATACTCGGTATCAGAAACCTTCTCCACAATAATCGGACTGATAATCCCTTGGTTCTTGATGGAAAGAGCGAGTTCTTTCAACGCTCCGTCATCAAAGGTCTTTCTTGGCTGATTTGGATTCGGCATAACATGGGATATAGGTACTTGGACGATCTTGTTCTCGTCATCGACACCGTACCCTCCCGGCGTGACGCCGATATTCGACTCGACCGCAGCATTGAAACTATAGTCATCCAACAGGCTTTCAATCCCTTTTCCCAATCCATGTTTTTTAGGCGCGTTCATTTGCTTGAGCGACACGTTGCATCACCTCCTCTGCGAGTTTTTCATAAGCTTTCGCCCCGGAACTGCTGGCATCATATGCATTGATCGGCAGTCCATGGGACGGAGCTTCCGAAAGTCGTACGTTTCTGGGAATTATCGTTGCAAATACCAATTCACTGAAGAACGAGGTGACATCTTCGATCACGTCGTTTGCAAGTCGTTGCCGTTTGTTATACATCGTAAAGACAATACCCAGAATCTTGATGTTCGGATTCACCGCTTTTTTCACGTTCGCAATCGTCCGCATCAACAGATTCAATCCTTCCATCGCAAAGTATTCACATTGCATCGGAATGATTACATATTCCGTCCATGCCATCGCATTGACCGTCACCAACCCAAGAGAGGGAGGACAATCAACGAAAATGAAATCATACTGATCGTCCAGAGCCAAGAAAGCATGCTTCATAAACGATTCCCTGTCTTCTTGATTAACCAACTCGACGTTCAGACCCGCCATATTGATATTGCTTGCCATCACATACAAGTTGTTCACCGGCGTTCGTTGACAGGAATCCACCGCATTTGCTTCTCCAGCCAATACTTCATACGTCCCAGGAAGCCTCGGATCGGCAGAAACGGAACTTGTCAGGTTTCCTTGCGCATCCAAATCAACGAGCAGCACCTTTAACCCTTTCTTCGCCAAAGCGGATCCAAGGTTAACCGCGGTGGTTGTTTTCCCGACGCCACCCTTTTGGTTTAGGAATATCGCTTTTGTTGCTTTCATAGTACGTATCATAGGGGATTCTTTCGCAAATGTCACCGTACCATCGCCATCCTTGACCCTTCCACCCCCATATAGTACATTTCAAGTGTCGGAGGAAGACATGGATCAAAACAAAGACGCTACACTCGAACAGAAAGTAAAAGAAGCTATTGAAGCAATCAGACCGTCACTCCAGAATGATGGGGGCGATATTGAGTTTTTGAAAATGGAAGGCAAAAACGTCCAAGTGCGGCTCATTGGCGCATGTGCCGGTTGCCCGATGAGCCAAATGACCTTGAAAAGTGGCGTTGAACGCTATCTGCGGAATACCATTGACAAAGGGATCGTTGTAGACAACACCGTTGATATGTAAGTGTTTCGTTCACAAAATGCATGAGAACGTTCCACGTGAAACATCGTGGAACGTTTTTTATCAGGTCATGGAGATCATACTTCTTGGCGAAGAATAAAATCCACTTCAGAACGACAATTTTGCATTCGACGCGATTCTCCAAGCGGATACCCAAAACACGGGGACAAAGAACCCAAACGACAACTTCTCCCATAGAAATCCACGGCTTCTTGTTTGCCAAACCTTTCGTTATGCAAATGTTTCACGGGAAACACATATCCCGCATTGCTTGAGAAACATTGTATCATTACGACCCTCACTTTTTTCGTACGGGAATCCTGTATCACGAACCTGTTCATCAACAAGTATATGAAATTCTTTTGTCCTGCGGTTTTTCTTCGTTGGTTATTTGCAGGTTCCGTTTTATGCATTATTTTTTTTGTAAAAAACTGCATCCTACAACTCCAGATGCATATTTTACAGAAAATGTTTCTACATATAATTACAAAATCGTGTGAATTTTTTCCCTTCCTAGCACTCAAAAAAAAGGTTGCCGAAAAACTCCCGGCAACCTTTTAGCATACAAATGATAAGGTATAGATTACGCCTTAGAATCAGAATCTTCCTTCTCGCTCAATGTTTCATCCCCGGAAGAAACGGACGCTTCAGGTACCTGCTCAGGCATCTCCGTTTCCTCATCTTCGTCATACTCGGTTGCAGCGATGGCGACCACATGATCTTCGGCATATTTCATCGCCACCACCTTCACACCCGCAGCATTCCGGCCTTGGAGGGAAATGTTCTTGACATGCACCCGAACCGTCTGTCCGAGCATCGTTACGCATACCACATCATTTTCTTCATTTACCGACAGCGCCCCGACGATAAAGTTCGCTTTGTCCCCAAGGCGGTAAATCTTCTGGCCGTGCGTACCCCGTCCGTGACACATGAAGTTTTCGTAGGCGACCTGCTTGCCCTGACCGTTTTCCGTAAGCATCAGAATACGCTTCCTCGGATCGACCTTGAGCAATCCAGCCACTTCGTCTCCGTCGCTCAATCGGATGCCCCGGACCCCGTGTGTCGCACGTCCCATAGGGCGAACTTCATCGGCGCTGAAACGAAGACCGATGCCTCCACGGGTAATCAGCATCACCTGGTCCCCAGCAGAAACGAATTCCGTTTGAAGCAATTCATCCCCTTCATCCAGGATTATCCCCTTGATACCACGAGCTTTCGCGTTCACGAAATTGGAGAGCGTGACCTTTTTCACCACACCATGTTTGGTAGCCATCATCAGATATACATCGTCTCTGAAATCCGAGAAGGTGATGATGGTGGTAATTTTCTCCCCTCCCTCCATCTGAAGAAAATTCTTGATGCTCGTCCCTTTCGCGTATTTTCCCGCCTCAGGAATCTCGTACACCTTGGTGTAGTAAGCTTTCCCCAGATTGGTTACATACAAAACGTAATCGTGGCTTGAGGAGACGAACATATGCTCGACAAAGTCCGCCTCTTGGAGTTTCGCTGTCTTTGTTCCTTTTCCGGCTCTTGCCTGTGCTTTGTATTCGTCAACGGGAATCCGCTTTGCAAAACCTTTGTTGCTAATCAAAACGACGACGTCCTCTTTCTTAATGAAATCCTCGTCTTTCGTTTCCCCGATTTCCTGCGGGATAATTTCCGTTCTGCGACGATCGCGAGGGGAAAGCTGTGCGGGCAACGCGCGGGTTTCGCTCTCGACGACGCCAAGGATTTTTTTCTCATCGGAAAGGATATCCTTGTAATAGGCGATCTTCTGCTCAAGGTCCAACAATTCGGCAAGGATTTTGTCAGTTTCCAAGTGGGAAAGCCGTCCAAGTTTCATGTCGATGATAGCCTGGGCCTGGATCATGTCAATTTGCAGGTGTTTGATCAAATTCTGACAGGCGATATCGTTATCTTGGGATTCTTTGATGATTTTCACCACCAAGTCGATGTTTTCCAAACCTTTCTTCAAGCCTTCCAGAATATGCGCACGTTCCTGTGCTTTCCTGAGATCAAACTTGGTTCGTCTGGTAACCACTTCCTCCCGGTGTTTGATATAACAACCAAGCATTTGCCTCAGGGACATGGTGACGGGACGACCGTCAACCAACGCGAGATTGTTCACGTTGAAATTGCTCTGCAACGAGGT
>JBAXYP010000245.1:0-3694 GCA_041670725.1 Sphaerochaetaceae bacterium | reverse complement strand
GGTAGTTTTTGTTGTTGGTCACCAACAACGGCCACATGTACTGGTTCCAAGGGTTTAGGAATACATACGCACCGAGAGCACCAAGGGCGGGGCGAGAAAGCGGAACGACGATGCTACCGAGGAAACGAATGTTAGAACACCCGTCAAGTTTGGCAGCCTCGTACAATTCCTTCGCAAAAGTCAAATAGTACTGCCTCAGCAGGAAGATGCCCATGGCACTGGTCATGTACGGGAATATCAGAGCCTTGTAACTGTCCAGCCACCCCCAATCCACTATGGTCAGGTAGTTTGCCATGATCGTGACCTCTCCGGGAACCATCATGGTTGCCAGAACACACATGAACAGTACTCTCTTTCCCTTGAATTCAAGGAACGAGAAGGCAAAAGCGGCAAGGGAACAGGTCACCATCTGGGCAAACATGACCGAAGTGGAAACCAAGAACGAGTTGAAGATCATCCTGAGAAAATGGTATGCGGGATTGGTGAAAGCCAAAATATAATTGGCCCAGTTCACTGAAGTCGGAAACAAATGGTTCTCATAAATCTCATCCGGCGGCATGACCGAAATGGCAAACGTATAGAGAAGCGGGATAAGAATGATCAGAAGCAATGGAATATTGAGGGCGAAACGACCAATATTCTGCCATTTGCGTCTTTGCAATACGTTCATCAGTAGTTTACCCCCCGCTTCTCGAATCTAAACTGGATGACGGTTATGACGAGCACGATGATGAACAGTATGACCGATCGTGCGGCGGCCGCCCCAAAACGGAAGTTCTGGAACGCATCCTTGTAAATTGACCAAACCATGACGTTGGTCGCATCTCCCGGGCCGCCTTCGGTCAACAGCTTGATCTGGCTGAAAGACTGAAACGCTCCGATGATGTTGATGACGACTTGAAAGAACAGGGTCGGAGAAATGGACGGGATGGTCACATTCCATACTTTCCTCCAGTAACCCGCCCCGTCGACGGATGCACTGTCGTATAATTCTGCGGGCACACCCCTCAGTCCGGCACTTATAAATATAAAGTTGATGCCGCTGGTCAGCCATATCGTCATGGCTGCTACTGAATTCAATGCATACTGCGAATTTCCCGTCCAGTTGATCTGGGTGTGTAGGAGAGTGTTCAACAAACCGTTGGTCGGGTGCAGGATCATCTTGAACGACATGGAAGCGGCGGCCGAAGCGATGGCAACCGGCATGGCATAGACAGCTGCTGCAAATCCACAGCCAAAGTAGGATTTCTCCGTCAGAAGACTGGTGACCAAGCCGATCAACAAACCGCCGATGGCAACTCTTATGACGAACAGGAACGTTACCTTCATGCCCACCCAGAATGACCGGTCTTCAAACAAGACCTTGTAGTTATCCCGCTTGGTGAGCGCCACGAATATCTTTGGCTTGCCAAACTTGTTGGTGATGAACGTACTCAGATATATTGTATGGGCAAAGGGATAATACAGAAAGAGGCCGAATACCAGCAATGCGGGTAGCAGGAACAAATACGGTTCGATAATCTCGAGGGTAGACCTTTTGCGTACCGGTTTCAGCTTTATCGGTTTGATGTGTACTTCTCTTGTTTTCATTGTTACATACCACGTCTTTCAGAATGCGAAGACAATCCAGCATGTCTACAGACCTACCAAGGTTGCCATCCATAACCCATTGCAAGTATTGCGATCCGTACGCGGAAAAACTCTTTATAAATTCAGCAAATTTCAACATTAAAATGATAATAAAAATCAATCTTCATCAAAAAGCGTACGCCTCATTATCGAATTTGTCAAATTCTTTTTTCACCTCTTGTTTTTATTGGTAAATAATGCTTAACTTTTTAATATGAATGGGAAACCCACGCTCAAAGATATTGCCCGCCATACCGGATGTTCCACTGCCACCGTCTCTATGATCCTGGCAGGAAAACAACTTTCCCGCTTTTCAAAAGAAACAATCGAAAAAGTATATACCACGAGCAGAGAGTTGGGATACCAGCCAAAACACGGCATAAAAAAGGAAGGGGTCGTGGTCATCGTCTGCCCCTCCGTGATCAACCCCTACTATGCGACCTTGCTGCAAGGCATGGAAACAGAAGCGCATGCGAACGGCTACGTGACACTCACATACAACACCTACTGGTCACCGGAAAGAGAGAAGAAAGTGCTTGATCTCTCCATCAGCCCTGAAGTCAAGGGAATCATTTTCGCCATGGCTCCGCTCCAACCTGAGCTGGTTCAGGATACCGCGGCACATCTGCCTGTCGTGGCGGTTTGCGACAAGCAGTACCAAGTGCAATTCGACACGGTGGAAATGAACAATTTCGATGCCGGATATCAGATAGGCGAACATCTGATCAAGTTGGGACACACCCGCATCTGTTATCTCTCCACTACATTGAACAACCAACATCCATCAAGACTGCTGCGTTATAAAGGTCTGGTTGAAAGTTTCAGGAAACTCTGTCCGGGCGGAACCGTCTCCCTGCTGACCAAAGACGTCGAGCCACAAAAAGAACTCGAAACGGTGGAAATCGAACATCAGACAGGAATGGAACTGGCCCAAAAATGCCTCTCAACATATCCTGAAGTCACTGCGATGGTAGCCATCAACGACATGGTCGGATATGGAGTCATGGATGCATTGCGCATTGAAGGCTATCGGATTCCCGAAGATTACAGCGTCTGCGGGTTCGACAACATCTACCCTTCCCAGTTCCAGGGAATCAGGCTGACAACCATCGACCACCAGATCAACCAGCGTGGAAGACGGGCTTTTTCCCTGATGCAACCCAAACTGGAAAAAAACGCACGGGAAAGTTCCATAACACATGTGGAGTTCACCAACCTGCTGGTCGAACGCTCCACAACGGGAAAACCCAGATCGCTATAACGCCCAGAGTTCTGTTTTCGTGGTGGAAATGGCACATGCTCCATTATGGAGTGCACCAAGGATATCGGACTTGTTTCGGATCAGTCCGCCGGCAATAAGGGGGACATCCGTCATGTCATGGATTTCTTGAATGATCTTGGTGAGCACCCCGGGCATGATCTCCAGAAAATCGGGCTTACATGTATTCAAATGCTGAGAAATGGTGGCGAATGCCATGGAATCGATCATAAAGGTACGTTCCCCGGCGATCAAGTTAAGTTCCTTTGCTCTACGGACCATGTTCTGTTTGGTGCTGATGATCCCATCCGAACGGGTATGCTCCTTGATGTAATCGACCCCTACGGGATCTTTTCCCCCAAGACCAGAAATGAGATCAGTATGGACAATGACAATTTTTCCGTTGTCTTTCAGCTCATCGACTATCCTACCTATGGTGCAAATCGTTCCATAGAGGACAAAGACCATCATACAATCACTCTTGATGGCCTTTTCCAGCAACATGTCGGATTTCACTGCTGCAATGATCGGTGATTGCTCGAACAAATCCCTAATGGCACATTGCTGCATGACCTCTCCTTCCATTCACTGAATGCTATTGTATCTCGACGGGATGGATGTTGCATCCTCTTTTTTCCAATTCATTCAAGATACGAAGCGATCTCACCCAGATCGGCGAAAATTCCATCGGGTTTGGTTCGGGAGGCACGCACCGTCCCCATGTCAGATTCACCGGAGAGTACGAGAAGCCCGATCGCCCCGTTGTCCACTCCGGTAGCCACGTCCGTGTAAATCCTGTCCCCGACG
>JBAXYP010000244.1:0-3705 GCA_041670725.1 Sphaerochaetaceae bacterium | reverse complement strand
CTCTCCGGCGGTATGCGCCAACGGGTGGGCATCGCCCGCGCATTGGCTCCCGATTCCCCGGTGCTTTTGATGGACGAACCGTTTTCCGCGCTGGACCCTCTGGTCAGGCAGGACATGCAGTTCGAGTTGCTTCGCATCCAGCACAAATTGAGGAAAACAGTGATTTTCATCACTCACGACATGGATGAAGCGTTCAAACTGGGAGACAGGATCGCCATCATGAAGGACGGCCGTCTGATTCAGGTGGCAAGTCCCGAAGAGATGAGCCTCCATCCTGCGGACGATTATGTCCGGGCGTTCATCAGCAATGCCGACAAAACAAAAGTGCTTGCCGTAAACAGTATCATGATTACGCCCAAGGTGCTGGTAAGGACGACGGACAGCGTCAGGCATTCCATTCGGGTGATGACGCAAAACGCCCTTTCTTCGGCATACGTCGTCGATGAAGACCTGCATCTGGTGGGTATAATCGGCATCAAGGAGGCCATTGAAGGGGAGAAGCATGGCAAAGAGTTGGTCGATGTCTTGGATAAGGGCGTGCATACGGTCCGGCAGTCGGATTTGATCGCTTCCGTCATGCCGCTTGCCGCGGAAAGCAAGTACCCGCTTGCCGTTTTGGACGACGAGGGGGTGCTCGCCGGTATCGTCACCAAGGCGAGCGTGTTGTCCGCATTGATGTGAACGATTCCTTGACGTATCATAGGAAGCATGAAAACGGTCGTATGTTTTGGTGACAGCAATACGTTTGGATCAAATCCAAACGGGGGAAGATGGGGGCACGATGTGCGGTGGCCGCGTGTTTTGCAGTCCTTGCTTGGAGATGGGTTTTATGTCGTGGAGGAAGGACTCGGTGGGCGTGAGACGGTCTTCGATGATCCTTTGGAAGGAGAGCGGAACGGGTATACGGCATTGCCGTACGTCCTGAAGACCCATATGCCCATCGACATCCTGATCATCTCGTTGGGAACGAACGATACGAAGACAATGTTCTCCGCACCTCCGAAGGTGATCGCCAAGGGGCTTGAGCGGTTGATTATCCTGTCCAAGCAGTTCGATTATGGTCCGGGGTATCCCGTACCGAAAATCCTCATCATATCCCCGATTCACGTAGGCGACGACCTTTCGCGGTGTCCGTTCGTTTCGTTCGACGAGACGTCCGTATGCAAGAGCAAGCAGCTTGCTCCTTTGTTCGAGGATGTCGCAAAGCGCAACGGATGCGCTTTTCTGGATGCTTCTTTGGTGGCGGGACCGAGCGAGATCGACCAACTCCACATGGACAAAAGATCCCATCTTGCATTGGCCGCAGCCGTTGCCGCAATGGTCAAGGAAATGTGATGGGAATTTTTCATCAGAGGACCGTCACCGGTCATTTTGATCGCGAAAAGCAGAGAGTACTCATCAGCAGGAGTGTCTGTACGGGCGAAAAGAGCCTTTGCTTTATCGATCGCGACGATGGAAGCCGTCATCAGGTAGGGTGTATCAGAAGCGAAAGCGATCTTCAATGCTTCATGGATATGTATCATTTTGGAAAAGCCGATATAGAAGAGGAATTCTGAATGCTGGACAGGGACATCGAAGAGGATATCAGGAAATTCGTTCGGGAGAGGGATTGGGAGCAGTTCCATACCCCGAAGGATCTTGCCATCTCCATTTCGTTGGAAGCGGCCGAACTGTTGGAAAAATTCCAATGGTCGGGCGGCGACACCGAAGTGGAGCGGAACCGGGAGGGGATGAAGGAGGAACTTGCCGACATCTTCATGTATTGCTTCATGATGGCGGATGCCATCGGGGCGGATCCGAAGGTCATCATCCGAGAGAAGCTTGTTGCGAACCGGAAGAAATACCCGGTGAGTCTTGCTTATGGGAACGCCAGGAAATATACGGAGTTTCAGAAAGGCTGAACGACAGGATTGTTTTCGTGTTGGGGATAGATGGCGAAGTCGATTCATGCTAGGCATCTTTTCTTTGCTGTGGTAGGCTCTGGGTGTGTGGAAAGGTATCTTTTTTTGTGACATTGACGGGACATTGATTCCTCATGGGGAAAGGTTCCCGACTCCGAGTCTTGTCAGGTTAATGCATGACGCTCCCTCGTCCGGCTGGTTGTTTTGTATTTGCAGCGGACGAATGTACTCTTCGGTACGGCGGTCGTTTCCTGGCCTAGAGCGAGAAGTGGCCGTTTCCTGCAGTACAGGCGGCCGAATGTTTTGGCAGGGACGAGAGATTGGGGAGGCGATGTCGCTGGATCGGGACGCGGCGAGGATCATCGCCGGGGAGACCCGACAGCGGGGGGAGATCCTGCTTGTCGCTTCGTTCGACGATCTTTTTATTCTTGGGGAGGAAGGGCCGGATCTACGGGAACTTCTGTCGCGGCAACACGCCGCTACGCGCGTCGTCGGATCCATCGATGATATTCCCGGTGAGATCAACCAATTGACGGTGGTGTATCCTCCTAAGGACAATACCGCGGTGGAAGCGTATACGCGTATGTGGGGAAAAACGTTCAATGTCGCCACCAGCGGTACCGGCTTGATCGACATCTCCCCCTCCTCCAAAGGAGACGGAGTATTGCGGGCCTGCGCGTATTTTGACGTTCCTCTTTCCCGTACATACGCTTTTGGTGACGATGAGAATGATGTGACGATGTTCCGGACGGTGCGGTACCCCTATGTCATGATGAACGCCAAGGAAGATTTGAAGCGGAGGTTCCCTTTCCTTTGTTTCAGCGTGGAGGACACAGTCAGGGAAATTCTGTCCCGTGGATGATAAGATTCTTGGAATACTTTTGTATTTTCCGGGGTAAAGGGATACTCTATTTCACAAATTTTCACTATATACTCATACCGAAATGGATATCGTGCAACCTTCGTGGGTGAAGGCAAACAGAAGCAAGTTGCTGGAAACGTACAAGGAGAACATCCGGTTGCACAACGCCAGTATGCTTATGCGTATGCTCTTGTTGTGTTGTGGGCTGTTCGTCCTGATGCTGATGATCGTGCCGTTCAGCAGTACGACGAAGTGGCAATTGACCGTCGCGTATCTGCTGTGCTTTCTCAGTTGTTGCGTCCTCGTAATCCTCAGCCGTACGGAGAGGGGAAAACAGCATCCCCGCGTTTTACTGTACGCGGGTTTCTCCGTATTGTTTCTGCTTTCTCTCTATCTGAGTGTCATCTACAGCCCCGATCAACGGGCGACGATTATCCTTGGCTTGTACTGCGCGATTCCCTTGAGCATCATCGACGATCCCCTGCGGACAGATCTGTTTCTCTTCGGTTTTTTTGTAGCGCACACCATTCTGGGCTTTTCCTTGAAGCCTCATGACATTGCGTTTGATGACTTGGCCAATGGAATATGTTTTCTCGCTACGGGCGTGGTATTGGGACGATCCGTCGTCCTTACCCGTCTCGGGGCGTATGAGGCCGAACATCGGTTGTCGGTGGAGAAGGACACCGACGTATTGACGGGACTGTTCAACAGGCGGAAATTGTTTGAGACGTTGAATTCATTTTCGGATGTTTGTATTCCTCGTCCGATCGGCGTGATGATGCTGGATATTGATGATTTCAAAATGTACAACGACCGGAATGGCCATGCATGCGGGGATGCATGCCTTCGGACGGTGGGACAGATACTCTCCCTCGTCGGAAACGATACCCACATGATTTCGTATCGATACGGTGGGGAGGAATTCGTTTCGCTTGTCTATGG
>JBAXYP010000243.1:0-3745 GCA_041670725.1 Sphaerochaetaceae bacterium | reverse complement strand
GGCAGACTGGTGACAAAATATCCGACGACCCATGCGTGAAGCGAATAGGAGCCGTGTGCGAAGATCAAGGCACGGGAAAATCCCGCCAGAAGTCTACCGGCAAGCATGGCCGCCACAAGACTGACATACAGGTCCGCATAGGTTTTGCCCGTATGGAGGAACGTCATCAACAAACCGCTGACCGTACCATAGACGGCAAGCTCGATCATCATTGGAGGCAGATAGCTGACGGGAGGCATCCCTGTAAGGAGGCTGGAGAGCAACGGGCCTGCAAGACCGCAAAGAAGGCCGTAGGGCCATCCACAGATCAGACCGCAGACGTAGACGGGCAGGTGCATCGGCGAGAAAACCGATCCGGCATTTTTCACTCCATGAAACGCCATGGGGAGGACGACGCACAATGCGATGCATACCGCAGTGAACATCGATTTTTTTACGGACGACATACTGTTCATAGAAACTCCTTTCGTTCATGCCAAATAGCAGAACACCACTAAAATCATCCCGCCCGAAAGGGCGAGTTTGTCGCAAAGGGAAAATGGGGGATGTTTCCGTTTTGTCCGGCGGCCTCCGCTCTGATACCCTCGCGCTTCCATTGCGGTGGCGAGCGCGTCCGCATGGGAGAACGCACGAAGAAACACCGGAAGCAGAAGCGGAATCATGCTTTTCGCGCGTTTGATAAGATTCTTCCCTCCAAAGACGGCACCTCTGGCTTTCTGTGCTTTTTTGATTCGTTCCGTTTCTTCCTGCAACATTGGAACGAACTGGAGCGCGGAACCAATGATGAGTGAGATTTCCCCTACAGGTACGCGGAACAATGAAAGGGGAGTGAGAGTCCAGTTGATCGCACCGACACTTTCTTTTGTGGAAGACGAAGCGGTATAAATGGCGCCTGCCTCCACAATAAGCAACACCCTAAGGACTACGAGTAGCCCTTGGATGGTTCCTTCTTCGGTGAGATTGAATATCCACCAGTGCCAGAGCGGCCGGGCGTCGGTGGAGAAAAACGCGTTCATCAGCCATACCAAAAGGAAAAACTGCCACAGCGAAGCAAGAGGCCGGAAGAAATCGTGAGCGCAGAGGCCGGCACTCCGGGAGGCGGGAAAAAGAAGAACAACCAGCACGAGGAAAGGAAGGAGAGTCCCAGCCTCGATGACTGCGGTGACGAACAGGAGAAAGCAAAGCAGTTTCGTTCTGGCGTCGAAGATTCCGTCCGTCACAGGATATCCTCCAATGCGGATATGAGATCCGCTTCCTTGACGATCCCTTTGGGAAGTCGCACTCCTTTCGCTTCCATAAGGGATGCGATCGTCCTGGCATGGCTGACTCCCAGGTGCAGATGGCGCATCCCTTCGATGTCCATGAAAAGGCTGGACGGAGTTCCGTCCCTGAGAATCTTTCCGTGGTCCATAATAAGGAGACGGGAGGCGTATTCAGCAACGGCATCTGCGTCATGACTTGCCATGACGATGGCATCGCCGCGTGCATTGATTCCTGCAAGCGTTTGCAAAAGCGACGTTCTTGAGTGCGGATCGAGTCCCGATGTGGGTTCGTCAAGAAGCAGAACGTGAGGGTGAAACACAAGGACTCCCGCGATCGCGACGTCCCGTTTCTGTCCCCCTGACAATGTGAGCGGGCATGCGTGCATGTCGGTGAACCCGACCAGATCCAATGCTTCTTTGACCTTTCGTTCCCTCTCTTGTTCGGATAAGGATTGTCGTTTCAGTGCGAATTGCACGTCCTCTTCTACGGTGGAGGCAAAGAGTTGGTCTTCCGGATGTTGCATGACGATGCCTACGCGTTGGGAAAAACCGGTGGGAGAGACGGATCCCTCCGTCAGTGGGATCAATCCGGCCAAGACTTCCAGAAGCGTGGTCTTCCCGCTGCCCGTTGCCCCCATGATGGCAACGAACGATCCTTGCTCTATGGAAAGGGAGACATCCTTGATGGCGTCGGTCGTGGGGTACCGTACGGTCCCGTGCTTTAGTTCAAGGCGCATATGCCCTCCGCAAAATCTTCGTCCGACAAAGGTGCCGGTCCCGCAATCCCCAACCGTTTCCACAATCGTACGGGAAGCGGCGGTTCGAGACCGTTTTCATGGAGCATGCGAACATCGCGAAGGACTTCTTTTGGTTTTCCGTTTGCCTTGATGACGCCGTCTCCCAGGACGATGATTCTGTCGGCGTACACCGCTTCTTCGGAAAGATGCGTGACCATCACGATGGTCGTCCCCTTCTGATGAAGAAAACGAAGGGTTTCCATTACGTCGGAACGTCCCGTCGGGTCAAGCATCGAGGTCGCTTCGTCCAAGATGAGGATTTTGGGATCAAGAGCGAGGACACTTGCGATCGCCACTTTCTGGAGCTGTCCTCCCGAAAGACTTGCCATATTTCTGGACGCGAAACCTGCAAGTCCGACGTTACGGAGGGCTTCTTCCGTTCTCGGTTCGATCTCCTCTTCGGGGATCTGATAATTCTCCAGTCCGAACGAAATGTCTTCCTCGACAACCGGAGCTACGCATTGTTCCTCCGGATTCTGAAAGACCATGCCGACAATGCGTCGGAGAAGCGGATGGTTCTTGGGCTGTACGACCGGCATTCCAAAGACTTCGATGGTTCCCGAGGTGAGAGGAAGCAACGCGTTGAACAGGCGGACGAGCGAAGTTTTTCCGCTTCCGTTCGCCCCGAGGATGGCCGTCCATTCGCCTTCGTCAATGGAAAAGGTAAGGTCGTCGAGGATTGTATGGGATCCATCGTAGCTGAACGTGACATTCTGACCGACAATCGCCGCAGGCATACGTCTCCTTTCGTGTTTCGTTCTGGAAACGTCTTGCCTTCATGGCAGTATTGTCATGTATGGAATGAGCAAAAAATCCCTTCAGGGACGAACGATGTCTTCGTGACATCGCTCAGACTGTAGCAGATTGTAAGATTTCCTGCAACAACACCACGGCCTGATGCACAATGGTCTTCAGGTTGAGGGCTTGCGCCCCGACGACAATGTTGTCGCAATGCCCTCCCACCGGCAGAAGGATTCGCGTCGCATCGCTCTGTCCGATAGCGGTCGCCATGGCGGGGGAAATCTCGCCGCACAGGGAATCCGCAATGACGATGCCGATCGGGCCGATGATGACGTCGGCCTTTCGGGATGCGGCCAGAATGGCGTTTTCCCCCGTTGCCGCCTCGTCGGCGCCGGCCTTCAGCATGGTGGATGTGGCGATGCTGTTTGTCCCCACCGCCAGTAAGTTTTGGGACGGACACGATGCTTTGATCGCCGTAACCAGCGCCTTTCCGACGCCTCCTCCTTGTCCGTCAATGACTACAACGTGCATGCTTCGAGTGTACTATGGAACCGAGGCAAGAAGCAAGAAACGCTGTTTTCAAATTTTGTCTGATAATATAAAGAATGTTTATATTTTGTAATATTAAATTAATTATAATCAAATATTAATTGACAAATTGAATCGCTTATGTAATTGATATAAACGAACTTGAAGATGAAGGGAAATATGAAAAAAACACCAACGATCACAGATATGCAAGTATACCCCGTCGCAGGGCATGACTCGATGCTGATGAACCTAAGCGGAGCCCACGGACCGTTTTTTACCAGAAATATTGTCGTCTTGACGGATAGTACCGGGGCTGTAGGAGTCGGGGAAGTGCCGGGAGGGGAAAAAATCACCACGGCACTCGAGGAAAGAAAACGCCTTGTCGTAGGTTCCGAAATTGGAGATTACAAGGAT
>JBAXYP010000242.1:0-3749 GCA_041670725.1 Sphaerochaetaceae bacterium | reverse complement strand
TGGGGATTCGGATTGCTGGCAGCCCTTGTCGCAGCTACGCTCTGCGGTGCGTGGAACGGATTCCTCGTGGCGAAGATGCGCATCCAGCCGATGGTTGCGACGTTGATTCTGTTTACCGCAGGACGCGGTATCGCCCAGTTGATCACCCGCGGTCAGATCACCTACATTCGCGTCGATTCCTACAAGTACTTAGGAAACTTCATTCCCCACGTTCCGCTTCCCACTTCGATCTTCGTGGCGATTCTGGTGGTGATCCTGACCAATCTCATGCTGAAGAAAACCGCGCTCGGGTTGTATATCCAGTCGGTAGGCATCAACAAGGATGCGTCCCGTCTGGTGGGAATCAAGTCGAATTGGATCATTTTCTTCGTATACACCTTTTGCGGGTTCCTTTCCGGAATTGCGGGCATGATTGCATCCAGCAGAATTTATTCGGCTGACGCAAACAACATCGGGTTGAACATGGAACTGGACGCGATTCTCGCCGTCGCCTTGGGCGGCAACGACTTGGCGGGCGGAAAATTCAACATCACCGGATCCGTGATCGGCGCGTACACCATCCAGGCGCTTACCACAACGTTGTACGCCATGGGCGTGACCGCCGACCAAGTGCCGGTATACAAGGCGATCGTCGTAGTGATTATCGTTACCTTGCAGTCGGAAGAGTTCAAAAAGTGGTTCTCCAAAGTCACCGCCCGCAGGTTGCTGGTCGAGGCGAAAGCGGTGGAGGCATGAGAATGAAACAGAAAAGGCCATTCAACGAAACGGTGTTCCTTCTGAAAATCACCATTACGTTGTTCTTTGTGATGTATGTCATCGGCATGATCGTGTTCAGGGAGAAAGGGTTCACCCATTTTCAGACATTTCTCAATCTGTTCATCTCCAACGCGTCGTTGATCGTCATTGCGGCCGGCATGACAGTGGTCATGCTTACCGGAGGCATCGATATCTCCGTCGGCTCCTGCGTCGCAATGTACTGCATGATGCTTGCCTACATGATGGAGCGGCAGGGGGTCGGCGCCGTTGGTGCGGTGGCGATCGTTTTGGGCACCGGCATCGTATTCGGTTTCGTCCAAGGTTTTCTGGTCTCGTATCTCAGGATTCAACCGTTCATCGTCACCCTGGCGGGTATGTTCTTCGCCCGTGGCATGACGGCGATCATCAGCGTGGACATGATTTCCATTATGGACAAGCAGTTTCTCGGATGGGCCCAGCATAAGATGTATCTTCCGTTCGGCGGGTATCTCAGCCGCAAAGGCGTGTTGATCAAACCATTCATCTATCCAACGGTGATCATTGCGCTCCTGACGCTTGTGGTAATTTATTTTATGCTCAAGTCCACCAGATTCGGCAGAAGGATCTACGCCATCGGCGGGAGTGAGCAAAGTGCGTTGTTGATGGGACTGAACGTTCGTCGCACACGCCTGAACGCCTATATTCTTGAGGGTTTTCTCACTTCCATCGGCGGAATCCTGTTTTGCCTGAACACCTGTTCGGGTTTTGTGGAACAGGCCAGAGGATACGAAATGGAAGCTATCGCCGCAGCTGTCATCGGCGGTACGCTTCTGACCGGAGGCGTCGGGAATGTGTTCGGTTCCCTCTTCGGCGTCTTGATCAAAGGGACGATTGAGACGTTCATCACCTTTCAGGGAACACTGTCTTCTTGGTGGACGAAGATCTCCATCGCTGCACTGTTGGCGTTCTTCATTATTTTGCAGAGTATTTTGGGCAACAGTAAGTTCCATGGGCGCGAGAGTACGTGATGTGGTTTGATGGAGCCGGTGAACGGACACCTCCTTTTCCGGCGCCATAAGCGCAAATGTGCAAAGATTCTTCCCTTGCACGTTTGCTTTTCTTCCAGCTTCTAGCCGGGGTGGCGACACCCCGGCTTCTTCTGTATACTGGTTTCCGAGGAGAAATCTATGGAGCGATGGGATGTGTATGATGCCGGACGGAACAGAACGGGGGAAGTGGTGGATCGAAAGGCCCTTGGATTAGGGCAATATCACCTTGTCGTACATGTCTGTGTTTTTAACAGCAGAGGTGAGATGTTGCTCCAGAAACGCGCCAAGACGGGCATCTGGGATCTTAGCGCCTCTGGTGATGTACGGGCAGGAGAGAGCGGCAAGGAAGCCGCGCAACGCGTGGCAAGGGAACAACTGGGACTGACGCTGACATTGGAGCGCCCGTCGTTTTCCGTCTCCGTGCCGGATGGGTTCGATGATTACTACGTTGTCGTCCTTGATTTGAAACGAAGCGATGTAATGGTCGACGAGACGGTCATATCAGCTCTTTGCGGGGCGAATGAGAAAACGATTCGGGATTTTTCACGTGCCGGAATGTTTGCCCCGATCCATTCCTGCGTCATCAAGATGGCATTCGGCATGCGACATGGGATCGGTACGGAAGAGACGAAATAAAAAATCGCTCCGGGAATTGACCGGGGCGATTTGATTTTTCGGCATATGTCCCATTACGCAATGCCAAGAAGCTGTTTGAGGGCTTCCTTGTCTCTGACTCCGATCGCTTGGTTGGTGATTTTCCCATCCTTGTAGAACAGGAGCGTCGGAATGGTGTTTACGCCAAACTGAGCGGCGAGTTCCTGTTGTTCATCGACGTCGACTTTGCAGATTTTCGCTTTGTCTTCGGAGATTTCCTTGTCCAAATCCTCAAGAATTTTTCCCTGCATGCGACACGGACCGCACCAGGTCGCCCAGAAGTCTACCAACGTGGGGACTTTGCTTTCTACAACTTCTTTCTGATAAGTTGACGAATCAATATGATGAATCATGTTATTTTCTCCTTGTCCCCTCAATATATAAAGGAATGGGGCGACCGGCTAGGTACTTGCGGAAAAACGAGGGAAAACGGAGAATTCACCCATGAACACGATGATAGATTTGCATTGCGATACGATTTTGCAACTTGAAGTGGATGACAACCTGTGCGAGAACAAGCTGTCTGTGGATATCAAAAAACTGGAAAGAAATCATAATTCCACCCAATGTTTCGCGTTGTTTGTGAAGAAAGACGAGACATCAAGCCCGTGGCGGAGTGTGTGTGATCTTCACGATCGCTTTATGAAGGAGATGGAACGGAATAAAGGAAGGATACGGCAGGTGAGAACCGTCGAGGAGATCATCTCCAATCCTCTGCCCGGCGCCATTCTCACTACGGAGGAAGGTGCGATTCTTGAAGGCGATCTTTCGCGAATCGCCACATTGCAGTCCTGGGGTGTGCGCAGTTTCACCCTTACATGGAATTTCGAGAACGAACTTGCATATCCGAACAGCGAAGATCCGGAAATCATGGCAAAAGGACTGAAGGCGAAAGGAATGGAAGCGATCGGTGAGTTGGAACGACGCCACATCATCGTCGATGTCGCCCATTTGAACGACGGGGGTATCAACGATGTCCTCCGATACAGTACCAAGCCGTTCTGGGCCAGCCACAGCAACAGCAGGGCCATGACGAACGTTCCTCGGAACCTTACCGACGAGCAGTTGCGGCTCATGGCGGACAAAGGTTGCGTTGCCGGATTGAATTTCTGCGCTTCGTTTCTCTGTGACGACGGCATGCATGTCAGCAGAATCGCGGACATGGTGCGTCATGTACTGCATATCCGCTCCGTCGCCGGTGCTTCGGTGCTTGCGATCGGAACGGATTTCGACGGCATCGGGGGTACATTGGAACTGCCTTCGGTGGATAGGATGGATCGACTTCGTGATGCACTGAAGAAAGCGGGGCTT
>JBAXYP010000241.1:0-3758 GCA_041670725.1 Sphaerochaetaceae bacterium | reverse complement strand
GAAGTGTAGCACGGTTCCCTTTTTCCGAAAAGCGCGATACGGTAGAGGCATGGTGTTTGATGTGTTCCATTCGAGGAAAAAACGAAAGAAACAACCAGAGCTTCTCCGTGAAAGCGAGGAACCGAAACGGAAAGTGAAGGATATGGAAACGCTCAAAGCGGGGAAACTCGCCCGTCTTGCATTGGAACTGACCGGGACACTGATCAAGACGCACGGGCCAAGGCCATCGGGAGGCAAATCCGCACTTTCCGCTGCCGAGGATTTGAAGCAGGCATATCAGTCGTTCTGTGACGAAGCGAGGTGCGATGATGAACATTTCCACACGCAAGCCATCCATATTCCCCTGAAACTCATGCCGATCCTGTATCCTGTTTTGCTTGCATTGCTTTGGTGCGGCTTGCCGCTGACCGCAACGATTATCGCCGTATTGTTTTTTGCGATTTCCTATTCTCAATCGTTCCTTTACAAACCGATATTGGAAAGATGGACAAAATCGGTTGACGGAAAGAACGTCTGGGCGACCATCCGTCCTGAAGGGGAGGCAAGACATACCGTCATTTTCTCGGGGCATCACGACAGCGCTCGGATTTCCACATATTCCAAGGAGGAGAAGTGGGAATATGCAAAGAACGTATTGCTTCCCGTGGTGCTTTTTTTGCTTCTGGTGGTTGAATCCGCGGTACAGTTGCTTACGGAAATTTTTACCGGAAAACTTTTGGGTGTCGGCTTGCCTCCGGTGAGTCTTGCCATCTTCCTTACGCTTCTTACTGCAGGTTTTCCATTGGTCCTGCACCTTCGTTCGTTCTATACCGGCGAATCGTCTCCCGGAGCGGGGGACAATCTCGTTTCTTCGGCGGTCACCGTGGAACTCGCTCGGTATTTTGACTGGAAAAAACGATGCGGGGAGCCACTTTCATCGACCCGGTTGATATTCGCTTCGTTCGATGGGGAGGAAGACGGACTTCTGGGCAGCAAGGCATGGTTTTCCCGCCATAAGGATTTCCTTTCCGGTGATGTGGTCATGCTGAACTTCGATTGTGTTTTTTATGCCGACCGGCTGATGTTTTTGGAAAAGGACATCAATGGGCAACAACCCCTGTCCTGCAAACTGGCTCGGCGGATGGTCGCCATCGCGAAAGGGATGGGGTATTCCGCACAAAGCGGTTCCATCCCGTTGTTTGCGGGAGGCACCGATGCGGCGGAAGGTGCAAGGGCCGGCATTGAAGCATGTTCTCTGGTCGCCGTAGGATGGGGGGATCGAATGCACCCCGAAGTATACCATACCAGTGATGATACGGTGGACCATATCGAGGAGAAGGCTGTGGAGGAGGCGTTGTCGTTAGGAATTAAGTTGGCTGAACTTGTTGACAAAGAGAAACTATACGACGAAGGAACGCCGGACACTGAAAATCCCTGCAAAGATGATGTGCAGCGTCCCGTTCTTCATTTCAGGAAATTGGTGTAGCTCAGCGTCGCTTGTGCGTTGGTCGCTTCGCGTACGCCTTCTTCCAAATGAGGGATGTTTTCCACAGGAACGGTTCCCGAGATGGTCACGTTTGTGGCGAAATTGGTGTCGTCCACTGTGCATCCGCACGCGGTGAGTGTGGTGGAAACCGCGTCATATTGGGAATAGGCAACCATAAGACGAAACTTCGTCTTCTCCACCATTTCTTCCGTAACGCAGAGGGCGATAACGCGTTTTGCCGCTTCGCCGTATGCCTGCACCAAACCTCCGGTTCCCAGAAGCGTACCGCCGAAGTATCGTACAACCAGTACGCAAATGTCGGTGATGCCGGAACCTTTCACCACTTCCAGGACGGGACGTCCTGCGGTGTTTTTGGGCTCTTTGTCGTCGCTACAGGAAAACAACGACCCCACCTTTCCGACGACCGCACCGTGGACTACGTGGGTTGCATCGGGGTGGAGCGTCCATGTCTCCCTTACCAGTTGTTTCGCTTCTTTCAGAGATGAGCAACGTCGTGCGTACGAGATGAACTTGGAGCGTTTAACTTCGATGGTGGCGGAGGGCTCGTTACAGAGCGTTTTCATGATTCCACCTATGGCCGAAAAGATTGTCCTGGCCTTCGGGGATGAAGGAACAAATGGCTTGGGAGGCTTTCTCGAGCAGTTCCATCTCATGAGGCGAGAGCGTAAGATTCAGAGCGCATAGATCTTCTGCAAGTTGCGTTTTCGTCCTTGCGCCAAGGATGATTTGATCGAATCCTTGACGAAGACTCCACGCGATCGCGATCTGAGACGGACTTGTCCCATGGATTTTCGCAATGTCCCTAAGCAATGCGGTCAGTGCCCTGAATTCTTCGGGATGACGATAGCAGTACAGGTTGCGTCTTCCGTCCCCTGGGGGGTCGTCGTGGGTTCCCGAAAGAAGACCGAATGCCAGGGGACTGTATCCTGATATGCGTATCTCATGTTTTCCGCAGTATTGCTTCAACGCCTCTGTCTCTTTGTTCCACAGAAGATTGCACGGAACCTGCACCCACCGAAGCGGCAGGTCCTTCAGGGTCTGAAGGAGCGCAAGTGGCATGTTGGACACGCCGACGGCTTTTACTTCCTTCCTTCCCGCCATCCGTTCCAGGATTTCGTGTTGTTCCTTGGCAGGGTAGTGGAGATACCAAACATCCAGATAGGATGTGCAAAGACGGGAAAGGCTTTGCTCCAGATGTTTCCCGTTGGTTGTTTTTGAGGCAATGCACAGTTTCTCGCGCTGAAGCGGGAACCGCTTGAGTTGCTGCCCAAGCATTTGTTCGCTTTTTCCTGATCCATATGTCGGGGCCGTGTCGAAGGAGGTTATGCCTCTTCTGATAGCAAAATGGAGGGTTTTCAGGGAATCAGATCGGTTTTGGTTTTCCCAGAATCCGAATCCTCCACCGAATTCCCATGTTCCCAAAGCTATCTCAGGTTTCATCAGTAGTGATGAGATTGTGGTCCAGCATCTTCTGCCCGTCGAAAATGAACGATCCGAGGAAGTGCTTTCCTTCCAGTGCGACGGGAAGCCAAAGTTTGTCGTCCTCCCACATCTTGTCGAACGGGAAATCAGCCTTTTTGATCCAGAATGGACGGGTTTCGTCACATTCTTTCAATTCCCCGCTATGACTGTCGGCGAAAAACACATATGCCCGTTCCCCCATGCCGTCCTTGAACTGGAAACGAAGTTCCCCCCGAAGGGACAGCCCGCTGACGGAAAGCCCCGTCTCTTCCTTCATTTCACGGATCGCAGCTTCCTGTGCCGTTTCCGCTTCCTCAATGTGCCCTCCCGGAGCGTTGATCAATCCGGTGCCGAGTCCTTGTTTCTTTTCGATCATCAGGACGTCGTCGTTGTCGAACAAGTAGGTGATGACGCATTTGTCCGACGGTTCCCAACCATCCCAGTCCATTTCCTCCACCGTGTCGGGGATGGTGGTTTGTTTGGGAGTGATACCTTTTTTCTTCGCTTCCTCCGCTTTGCGTATCGTTGCCTCTTCGGGATGCGCAATGTCCCAACAGTCTTGGCAAAGGTTGTCATCGTGGCCGATGACATGATTCCAATCCAACCTCTTGTGGCAGGATGCACAATGCAGGCGGAACGGCCAGACGCGGTCCCTGAAGAGAACGGCGATGAGGATGCATGTTCCCAGGACGGCCCAAGCCCAATAATGGTTCCATTTCCTGGTGAGGATTGCAACCATCCCGATCTCCATCAGAAGCATCAGGGAACAGATCCAGATGGTAGCGATGCGCTTTTTGTTGGATGAAGGGAT
>JBAXYP010000240.1:0-3777 GCA_041670725.1 Sphaerochaetaceae bacterium | reverse complement strand
CGTTTCCTGATTGAATCGCTTCCCATGGCAGACGTCGCAGGTGACGTACACGTCGGGAAGAAAGTTCATCTCGATTTTCAGCGTTCCGTCCCCATGACAGTTTTCGCATCTGCCTCCGGGCACGTTGAAGCTGAACCGCCCGCTCTTGTATCCCCTCGCCTTACTTTCCGGAAGCGAGGCGAACAGATTGCGGATCGGGTCGAAAATTCCCACGTACGTCGCCGGATTTGAACGCGGAGTCCTTCCGATGGGGCTCTGGTCGATGTTGATAACTTTGTCCAGATACTGGACGCCGGCGAGTTTCGTATATCCGTCGAAGGTATCGGTTTTCTTGTTCATTTGGTTCCGGACCGCGGGAAGCAACACTTCGTTGAGCAACGTGCTCTTGCCGGATCCGCTGACGCCCGTCAACACGACGAGCTTTCCCAACGGAATGTCGACCGATACGTTCTTCAGATTGTTCTTGCACGCTCCTTCCAGATGCAATTTTTTCCCGTTTCCTTTCCTTCGTTTCTCAGGAAGGGGAATGGTGAGTTGTCCGGAAAGAAACTGTCCTGTGATGGATGCGGGGTTCTTCTCCACCTCCTCCGGCGTCCCTTGTGCGGTAATATATCCGCCGTTCACGCCGGCTCCGGGACCAAGATCGACCACGTAGTCAGCTTCCCTGATCGTCGCTTCGTCATGTTCGACGACGATCACGGTGTTTCCCAGATCCCTCAGGTCTTTCAGCGTATCGATCAGTTTCTGGTTGTCCCTTTGGTGCAATCCGATGGACGGTTCGTCGAGGACGTACATGACACCGGAAAGCGCGCTCCCAATCTGGGTCGCCAAACGTATCCGCTGCGCCTCCCCTCCCGACAGTGTCGCGCTCGCCCGGTCCAATGTCAGATAATCCAACCCTACGTTGGAAAGAAAATGGAGTCTGGAATGAATTTCCTTCAGCACTTGTTTGGATATTTCCCGTTGGTTGTCGGTCAGTTTCGGCTCAAGCTGATTGAAGAACAGAACGGATTCCTTCACCGACATATGGGTCGCTTCCATGATGTTCTTCCCATCCAACGTCACGGCCAGCGCCTCGGGCCGGAGCTTTTCGCCGTGGCAGGCCGGACAGACCGTCTCTTTCTGGAAATTCTCCATCCACATACGGATCTGCATGCTTTGCGTCTCGTAATATCTGCGTCGCATTTCCGGTATCAGGCCGGGATACTTTCGTAACACCGTTCCTTGCTCGTACTGCGATTTATAATGCATCTCAAGCCGTTGCGGCGATCCATAGAGGATAATCTGGATCACTTCTTCGGACAGTTTGGAGAACGGCGTATCCAATGAAAAGCCGTAGGCGTCGGCTAGCGCCTTGAACGGCACCCTCGTCCATTCAGCCTGGGGATTCTGACAGGCGATGGCACCCTGATTGAACGAAAGACCACGGTCTGGGATGAGCAAGTCGGGATCGAACTCCGTCTTATACCCCAGCCCCTTGCATTCGGGACAGGCGCCATACGGGTTGTTGAAGGAAAACAGGCGTGGTTCGATTTCCGGCATGGTCATGCCGCAGACGGGACAGGAATTGCGCTCGCTGTAGATTTCTTCCCGTTCCGTTCCATCCTCACCGATAAAAGTAATCTTGACCAGACCGCCCGTCATGTCGTTGCAGGTCTCGATGGCGCCAGCGAGCCGCTGCCGTTCTTCTTTTTTCAGGATCAGGCGATCGACAACGATGTCGATGGTGTGCTTTACCTGCTTGTCCAACTGGATCGGTTCGTCGAGCATCGCTATCGATCCATCCACCTTCGCCCGTTGGAAACCGGCTTTCCGCGCGTCTTCAAACGTCTTCTTGTACTCGCCTTTCCTCCGGATGGCGACCGGAGCGCTGACCATGATCCTTCCGTTCTCACCGGAGCGGAAAATCACATCGATGATCTGGTCCACGGACATCTCGGAGATCTCCCTGCCACAGATGTAACAGTGCATTTTACCGCATCTTGCCCAGAGAAGACGATAATAATCGAATATTTCCGTAATGGTCCCCACGGTGGAACGGGGATTCTTGTGGGTTGATTTCTGTTCGATGGCGATCGCGGGGGAGAGTCCTTCCATGTAATCGACATCCGGCTTTTCCATCCGTCCAAGGAACATACGCGCATAGGCCGACAGACTTTCCACATACCGTCGTTGCCCTTCGGCGAAAATCGTATCAAACGCAAGCGAGCTTTTCCCAGATCCGGAAAGGCCGCTGATGACAATCAACTTGTCTTTGTCCAGGGACAAATCGATATTCTTTAGGTTGTGCTCACGCGCACCCTTGATGACGAGTTTGTTCAGCATTCCGCAATTGCCTCGAAAAGCGCTTTCTTTGCATCCTCTTTCTTTACTTCCCGAACAAGGACGCCTTTCTTATACAAGAACACAGACCTGCCTATCCCCGTAATGGCGATATCACTGTGTTTCGCCTCACCGGGGCCGTTGACCTGACATCCCATGATCGCCACCGTGAGATCCTTGCCGACGGTCAGCAATTCATCCTCCACGGAAGCAAGGAAACCCTGCGTGTCGAACGTGCATCGCCCGCACCGCGGGCAACTCACGATCCGTATCCCTCCCGTGCGGAGCCCCAATGTCCTGAGCAACTCCACACCTGCTTGGACCTCCGTTTCGATCGGTCCTGTGATACTGACACGAAGCGTGTCTCCTATTCCTTGGGAAAGAAGCCGCCCCATGGCCCATGTGGACCTGGTCACAGAACTCACTACGGAACCGGCTTCCGTCACTCCGATATGGAGCGGACAGTCGCTTCTCCGTGCAAACAGCGTATTCATTTCATAACAGGTTTCCGGATCGCTTGATTTCAGAGACACGACGGTATTGTCGAACCCAAGTCCGTCGAACAGGGAAAGATATTCGATTGCGCTGTCCACCATCCGCACCTTTTCGTCTTTATTCCCCTGCCGCGGCAGGGACCCGCCGTTCAATCCGATGCGGATCGCGACTCCATGGTCGCCGGCGGCTCGCACCACATCCTCGACCATCCACTTTTGCCCGATGTTCCCCGGATTAATCCTGATTTTCTGACATCCGCATGCGATGGCGTCGAGCGCACATCGGTAATCGAAATGGATGTCCGCGACGACCGGCATCGGACTGTGGATGCAAATGAAACGAAACGCATCATGGTCGTCCACCGAGGGATAGGAGAAACGGATGATGTCGCATCCCATCGCCTTCAGGCCTGTCAGCCGACGCATCAACTCCCCAAGATGTTCTTCGTCATGAGGAATCGGACTGTCATACATGGTTTGCACCAGAACGGGATGCCCTCTTCCCACCACCAATGTGCCGATATGTGCTGTTCGCGCCATTTCTCAGACTCCTTAACGCATGTTACCAAATAATGCATCTTGTGACAAGTCATGATACGGGAAAGGCCATTGCGTTTGCAATGGCCTTTCCCACAACCGTTGTTCGGTTTCGCCGTATCAGCCAAGCATCAACAGACTGAACACCAAGGTGAACAACGCGACGGTCTCAATGATACCGATGACCATGAAGTAGTTCGCAGTTCCCTTCCCCGTCTCGGCAAACGCGTCACAGGCGGAAGCGGCGCATTTCCCCTGCATCCATGCGGAAAGCCCAATGGCCAGTCCTCCGAAAATCCCAACCGCCATGGCAAGAAGCGGATCAGCTGGATTCGAACGGGACAGGGCGTTTTTGATGAACGTCATCAACAAGAACCCGTAAATCGTCTGAGTGAGCGGGACGCCACCGAAAGCGACAAGGATG
>JBAXYP010000239.1:0-3780 GCA_041670725.1 Sphaerochaetaceae bacterium | reverse complement strand
TGGGGCATGGTGGTAGTCGGTATACTCTTCACGCTGGTGTTCTGGGGAAAGCTCCGTCCTCTGCATGTCATCTTGTACTTGATGCTGGGGTGGGTCATCGTCTTTTTCTGGAAAGACATCGTTCCGTCGTTGCCCCCGCTGTTGATCAACTATATTCTTACCGCGGGCATCGCCTACAGTATTGGAGTCATCTTCTACGCCATAAAAACGATACCGCACTACCATGCAATCTGGCACCTGTTCTGCATCGTCGGTTCGATGTTGTTCTTCGTCGGATACCAAGTCCTGCTGTATTGAACGAATGCTCACCGAAATGAATGGAATTCGTCTCTGTCAATGGAAATGTCCATGTCGCGGGGGCGATCGACCACCAAGGCCAACCCGCTAATCGCCGCGATGGCTTGCGCGGCGCTTTCCGTCCGTCCGAGACTGGTATGCTCAGAAATCACTTCGATCGTTTTCTCCTCTTGTCCGCTAAGCAGGAGGGAAAACACTATCATGGGTTTCTGTTTCCGACGTCCCGGCTTTGCCTTGGGATCTTCAGTGTCCTTGACAAAATGGGTAATTTCCAACCGTTCTATTCGTTCGTACGGAAATTCCTCATGTTTGACGAACGGTCCAAATCCAAACAAAGAAACAACTTTCCTTTCTCTCGGAAGGAAAAGCCACGTCTCCCGATACGAGAAAGCAAGAAAGCAGAGCACAGCCATGGCGATAGGGATGGACAACGATCGTACGGAATCCCCTTCTCTCAGATACAGGACGATTCCCCACAGCAGGAAAGCAAAAACCGACCCCAAGAGAATACGACGGAATGTCCCTACCCGGTAGGCGACGCCTTCCTTCGTTTTGTGCGCATCCAGACGTATCATCCCGACTTCTCCATATCGAAAATCTCTGAATTGTCCCCAAAAACACAAATGAATTTGCGTTTTCTATTGATTGGTGCTTTAATATACTCTATGCTAATTTAGGAATTTTGCATACCATACGTACAAGAAGGAGATATGTCTATGAAAAAATTTATGACTATCATGCTTTGCGTCCTTCTCGTTGGAACGCTTTTCGTTTCCTGTGGGAAGAAAGCCTCTACCACCGAGACAGAGGTCGCAGCTACACCGGCAACAACAGCACCGGCCGCAGCTACACCGGCTCCTGCAACCAAGGCCGCCGAACCCGTCGCCAAGACCGCGGAACCGGCAGCAAAACCCGCTGCGACGACCGCAACCGAAGCGCCAGCAGCCACTGCTTCTCCGAAAACTGAAGGGACCAATGTCGCCGCTCAGCCTGCGAAAAATGCAAATGAAATCGTTTTCCGCATCGCCAACGGCGCAGAACCCGAATCTCTTGATCCGGCTTTGATCCAAGGCGTCCCCGAACATAGAATTTACGAAGGACTGTTTGAAGGGCTTGTCGCCAACGATCCGAAGGATGCATCCCCTGTCCCCGGCGTTGCCGAGAGCTGGTCGAGCAATGAGGACGGCACCGTCTGGACTTTCAAGATCCGCAAAGACGCCAAGTGGTCCGATGGCGTGCCCATCACCGCGCACGACGTCGTCTATTCATGGCTTCGTGAGCTTGACCCGGCTACCGCGTCCCCGTACGCATGGTTCCCCTGCATGTTTGTCAAAGGCGCCAATGAGTACAACTCAGGAAAAGCTGGTAAGGATGCCGTCGCCATCAAGGCGCTTGACGATTACACTTTCCAGATGGAACTCCTCGGACCGCTTCCATATGCTATCGGAGCACTGACACACTATTCATTCGCCATCGTCCCCGAACACGCCATCGAGAAATACGGCACCGCATGGACCGACCCGAAGAATTTCGTCGGTAACGGACCGTACGTTTTGACCGAGCATGTCGCTCAGGATCACGTCACACTCTCCAAGAATCCGATGTACTGGGACGCCAAGAACGTCAAATTGGACAAAGTGATCTTCATTGCATCCGATTCCGACGCCACCAACTACAAGATGTATAAGAACGGTGAACTCGACTGGGACACCAACGTTCCGCTTGACAGTCTCGCCGAAGCTTCGATGAGGGACGATTATCACAATTCCGTTCAGCTCGCCACTTACTACTACACCTTCCAGACGCAGAAAGCACCTGTCAACGACGCAAAGGTCAGACGCGCGCTTTCTCTGGCGGTCGATCGCCAGGCGCTGGTCGACGGCGTGACCAAGGCCGGTCAGATCCCCGCTTGGGGCATTGTGCCGGAGATGGCAGGTTACGAAGCGCTTCCGTTCCCCAATGGCGACGATCACCAGGCGGACATCGAGGAAGCCCAGAAATTGCTTGCCGATGCCGGTTATCCGAACGGAGTCGGATTCCCCACCATTTCCATCCTGTACAACACGAACGAGGCTCACAAGAAGATCGCAGAGTTCATCCAGCAGGAATGGAAGAACAATCTGGGTATCAACGTCACTCTTGAGAATCAGGAATGGCAGACCTACCTTTCCAACAGGAACGAAGGCAATTTCATCGTGGCGCGTGCCGGATGGGTCGGCGACTATCAGGATCCGAACACCTTCCTCGACATGTTCATCACGGGTGCCGGTATGAACGGAGGGAAGTACTCCAACGACACCTACGACTTGCTGATCAACGAAGCGGCGCGTATGCCGGCCGGTGCGGATCGCTTCGGCGCCCTGCGGACCGCAGAGGATATCATGATCAACCAAGACCAGGCACTCATGCCATTGTACTATTACGTTACGCTCAATTTGGTAGACACCAACAAATGGGGCGGTTGGTATCCCAATACCATGGATTACCATCCGGTCAAGGATATCTACCTGAAGTAGAGAACCTCTTGGAATTTACGAGCCATCCTCGAAAGGGGATGGCTTTTTTATGCCAAGAGGCTTGCCCGCATCGCACCATTCCGATACGATGGAGAATATGGACGTATACCGCCAGCCACGTTCCCCAATACGCGTTGCTTGTGTGGGGGATAGTATTACTTATGGATTCAGGCTTCCGCGGCGAAAACAGACTTGTTATCCTCAAGTACTCGGACGGCTACTCGGAGACGCCTGTCGTGTCAGGAATTTTGGCGTGATAGGAGCGATTGCCTGCAAAGGTTCCATCAAATCCTATACCCGAACAAGGGAATACCGGCGGAGTCTGGCGTTCCGTCCTTCCATTGTCATTGTAATGCTGGGCACCAACGACGCAAAACCACGATACTGGAAAGGGACGTCGGCATTCCGCGATGCGATGCTCCGCTTGCTCACCGATTATCAAAACCTCCCCAGCGTACCGACGGTAGCATGTATCCTGCCGCCGCAGACGTACAGGAACCGATATCACATCCGAGAAGACATCATGCAGACGATCCGGGACATTCTCAAATCTCTTCCGTTTCCGTTTGTCGAGATTCCTCCCGGGTATGTGACGGTCGGTCCCGACGGCATTCATCCTGATGTCAAAGGAGCCAATGCCATCGCGCAGATTGCCTTTACCACTCTTTGTAAAAAAGGTGGATCTGCGGCTCCGCATTCATCGGACGTCTAGTGGCGTAAGAAAGCGCTTCCTCGATGGAAGAATCTCCGCACATTCGGAAAATGGCCCATCCTGCCGTGTATCGTAGCTTTTCATCCCATAAAAAACACGTGCACGTCCTCTCACCTTTTTATATGCACACCCGCGTCATTTTGAAAAATGATGTACCTTCATCGGTATTTCCCTGTTTCGTGAATCCGTCCCATCAAGAATATTCCCGATTCGGCAAATTGTCGGGCATATTCCTCTTTGACAATGAATACCCCT
>JBAXYP010000238.1:0-3784 GCA_041670725.1 Sphaerochaetaceae bacterium | reverse complement strand
TTCAAAGGCATTTTGTTGTTCAATACCCACGATCACCAATTCATCGATACCATCGCGAACAGAATCATTGAGATTACGCCCAACGGAGTCATCGACAAGATGATGCGTTTCGAGGATTATTTGGCGGATGCCTCCGTGAAGGAACAGCGTGATCAATTGTACAAGGGGCAGCAACACAAGCTTGCCCTATAGGAGGGGTTATGTTCTTTGCGGTTGACATCGGAAACACCAACATCGTGCTCGCCGTTCACGACGGAGAGAAATGGGCTCAGACTTTCCGTGTGTACAGCGATCAGGCGAAAACCGGAGACGAGTATTTTGTCATTCTGGATTCCCTGTTCACCCATGCGGGGGTGTCGAAGGACAACGTCGAGCGAGCCGCCATTTCCAGTGTGGTCCCGAATCTTTCCCGCTCTCTGCAGAAAAACGTCCAAAGACTGTTCGATGTCAACCCATTGATGATCAACAATACCGTGAAGACGGGATTGCGAGAGGAGACGATTCCTCAGGAACTTGGCAGCGATCTTCTGTGCAATGCGGCACAAGCCCATTATACCCATCCGGGAAAGGCGGTGATGGTTTGTGATTTCGGAACCGCCCTTACGTTCACCACCGTTGCGGGCGACGGCGCTGTTCTCGGTGCGGCGATCACCCCCGGATTAATCACCGCAATGCGGGCATTGTTCCACGGAACCGCGCAACTGCCTCAGGTCGAGTTGCAGATTCCGAAGACCGTAATCGGCAGGAACAGCGAGGAATCCATCCGAGCCGGCATCATGTACGGTTATGCAGGTCTCGTTCAGAACATGATCGAGAAAACGGAGGCGGAAATCGGAATACGGCTCCACGTCATCGCAACGGGGGGATTGTCGCGCACGATCGCCCCGATCATCCCGAGGATTGACGAGGTGTGCCCGACCCAAACGGTGGACGGCATCAAATTGATCAGTGACTTGAACGACTGAGGCTCACCGAACGAATTTTCCATTCTCCATAACGGGAACGTTTCTTCCGTCCATGCATATGGCGGTGATGGTCATGTCGGGGGAGCCTACCATGAAATCGACATGCATCAGGCTTTTGTTGCATCCTTCCTTGTAGGGATCCTTCGATCCTACGAAACAGTTGGGAAATCCGGTACCCAAGGCGAGATGACATGAGGCGTTTTCATCGTACAAGGTGCTTGCGAACACCAAGCCGCTTCGGGCGATCGGATTCCCTTCATCGACGAGGGCGCATTCTCCGAGTCTTCGAGTACCTTCATCCACGGAAAAATATCGGTCCAACGCATCGCTTCCACGTTTTGCCTGATGCGAGACGACTTTTCCCTCATGGAAACGAAACGTCACTTCCTCGGTCATTTCGTCAAGGACGGAAACCGGTTTCGTCGTGGTGACGTATCCTTCTGCGATCATTCTGTTCGGCGTGGTGAACAGTTCCTCCGTCGGAATGTTGGGGAGGAAACGTCGTCCGTCGGGTAACTGTGCATCCGCTCCCATGAATCTGCCGTTCGGGCACAACCCGACGACCAAATCAGTCCGCGGACTTTGGTAATGCAGTTTCGTTATGCCGAGTCCGTTGAGGATTTTTGCATGAGCGCGCATCTCGTTGCATGCCTCTTTCCATGTTTTTGCGGGATTTTCCGTATCCAGACGCAGGATAGGGACAAGCGCTTTCCAGAGGTCTTCCTCTGTATGTCCTTCTCCGAGGACATGTTCGGCCCACCGTCTGGTTGGCGCGGCGATGACGCACCAAGGGAGTTTGTCCACCGTGAACCGGTCGTTGACCGCATGATGGAATAAACGTCTTGCCTTCCGATACGCCTGGTTTTTCTCAGGATCCATCGGCACATGCTTCAGGCGATCATCGATCGGCTCGATCTGGATGTATGCCCATTCCTCGGTGCATATCTGGTAATCCAACATTTTCTCGAAATCGGGAAACCATGAGAGATCCTTGCCGCTTTGGTTTTCCAATTTGGAAGCGAGAATTTCGTTGTCCGGTATGATGATCTGCACGTGTTTCGCCTTATGGCGGTATGCGCTCTTCGCCAGCGCACGCGCCATATCGTACGTGCCCGCGTCACAATTCACCACGAGGCTCTGCCCTCGCTGGAGATCCACGCCGACTTCTATGACGAGGTTGGCGTACGTGTCGATCATATCGTTCATATCTGTTCCTCCTCGCTGAATACTCCTTCGTCCATCAGAACGTGGTGCGTTCCGTCGGGATCGATGGCGGTGATCGTCAGGCTTCTCGAACCCATCGGTACGTCCATCCGAACCAACGATTGGTTCAGGTGGAGCGCCTCGAGTTCGTCAGCCGTGATATGACGGGAGAGCGTATCCAACGCGAAGCCCCCGAACCCGACATGGGTCGTCATCGTCTTGTTGAACAACGGATGTACGCCGTGAGGGAGATGCCTGCTTTCCAATGTATCCTCGTCGGCAAGGGAAAGCTCGCAAAGCACATCCGCCCCGTCGTCGACTCCAAAGAACGCGTCCAGCGCATCCTCGCCCTTTTGGGCGCTCCAGGAGACTGCCTTTCCGTTTTTCAGCGTAAAGGAAGCCCCGCTCACTTGTTTTCCCAGCAAGAGGAACGGCCTGCTGCTTGAAACGCTTCCGTTTGCAGACAAACCGTCGATCGTCGCGTACAGGTGCTGGACGGGCAACGTGCTGAAGAATGTCCGGTTGCTGCTGGTGTGTTGCTCACCGCCGCACCACTGCGTGTCTTTCGCAACGGAACACGAGAATGCCCATCCGTCGCCGACGATTTCAAGCCGTTCCGGCTTGATGGCGTTCAGTCGTTTTTTCCGGTAGGAAAGCATGACTCCTTGGTCCTCCCAGAACCGGTCGGGGTCTTTTGCATCCAGCCGGTACAGTGCGGTGAACAGGTTCCACAGGTCGTCTTCCGTCGCGTCCTCGCCAAGGTACTGGAGTCCCCATTTTGCTCCGGGGTACGGGATGTTCGCCCATGGATAGGCGAGTCGCCTGTCCAATTCGATTGGTTCTGCGAGCAGTCCGAAACGGCCGAGCATTACGACATCCTTTGCGATTGCTTCGGGAGATTCTTCACTGTAATACGGGCAATCGTCGAGATCGACGACATGACACATCACATATCCGCTGATCTTCGGACGCAACGCCTCGTTCTCTTTGGGATCGATGGGATATACCTGTTTGATGCGCCCGTTCTGCGTTTCGACGATCTGCACCGCCTGTATGGTCACTTCCACCGCAAGCCGTGCGAGCAACCTGGCGAAATCGATGGTGGAACTTTCCGTATTGATGGAAAGCGATTCCCCACGCCGCAACTGGAGCTGCCGTCTGATGACAAGCTCCGCATACTTCATTTGCCTTTGATCCATACCCGCATCATATTCGATTATCCCGATGCAGACAAGTAAGGCGAAGGCTTGCGGTTTTCATTAATTAACGGTAACATATGTAAAGTAAAAGGAAGGCAAACATGAATCAGAAAACGTCACCGCGCGCAGTACGTGAGAATGATCCTTCGTACGGTCTGTTCCCGGGATACTATCCACAAGAAGACAAAAAGAAACAAAAACCGCCCAAGGCCGGTTCTCTGGCTTGGTACACCGCGCATTTCGGGGGCAGAAACCCTGACGAATAAGCATGACCCGCACCACCACAAAGGTTTGGAACACGGGAAAAGCATTTCTTGAAGCAACCGAAGAGAATGTAAAACATACGTTTAAGTAAATATAACATAGAAAAAGATACAAATTTTATGGCGGCATGCTATACTAAAAAAAGAGTCACAT
>JBAXYP010000237.1:0-3790 GCA_041670725.1 Sphaerochaetaceae bacterium | reverse complement strand
TACAACAACGGGCAGGGCGGATACCAGCCGCGCTCGTACAACAACGGGCAGGGCGGATACCAGCCGCGCTCATACAACAACGGGCAGGGCGGATACCAGCCGCGCTCGTACAACAACGGGCAGGGCGGATACCAGCCGCGTTCGTACGGCAACAGACCCTATGGACAGGGTGGATTCAATCGTCCGGGTGGAAATCGCCCAGGATTCGGAGGCAGGCCCGGTTTCGGAAGACCGGGACAGGGAGGTCGTCCTTCCGGCGGTATGAACGAAAAGAACGGGCTGCAAACACGCACACCCAAAAAGAATTTCCGCAAAAAAGACGACTACAAGAAACGTGACGCCGAACAAGAGAAAGAGTTTCAGATTCAACGGAGGAAAGAACAGGAAGCTGCAAAACTTGCGGCTGTCCCGAAGACGATTGACATCATGGATTCCATCGTCATCGCCGATCTCGCCAAGAAAATGAACCTGAAGGCGAGCGACATCATCGCCAAGCTGTTTAAAATGGGAATGATGGTGACGATTAATCAGTCGATCGATTATGACACCGCAGCAATTATCGCAGGTGAGTACAGATGCGAAGTGCACAAGGTCTCCCTGTATGATGAAACGTTGATCGAAAACACGCCTGATTCTCCTGAACTGATGACCTCCAGAGCTCCGATCGTGACCGTTATGGGGCATGTCGACCATGGAAAAACGAAATTGCTTGATGCAATTCGTTCGACCCATGTAGCCGAAGGCGAGTACGGAGGCATCACACAGCATATCGGAGCATACAAAGTGAACATCCCCGAGAAGGGAGACATCGTGTTTCTTGATACTCCGGGTCATGCGGCGTTTTCCATGATGCGTGCCCGTGGCGCACAGGTGACGGATATCGTAGTTTTGGTCGTGGCGGCCAATGACGGCGTCATGGCCCAGACAAGGGAAGCGATCGACCACGCGAAAGCGGCGAAGGTACCTATCATCGTGGCCATCAATAAATGCGATCTTCCTGAAGCGAATCCCGAACGTGTCATGCAACAACTTTCCGATATTGGTCTCATCCCGGAAGAATGGGGAGGACAGACACTCTACTGTCGCATCTCTGCATTGAAAAAACAGGGAATCAACGAACTGCTGGATACAATTCTTCTCCAGGCAGAAATGATGGAACTCAAGGCGAATCCGTCCTGCAGGGCCGAAGGAAAAGTCCTTGAATCAAGGATCGATCAGGGACGGGGCATCGTAGCCACCTTGCTGATCCAAAAGGAACGCTCCACGTCGGAGATTACTATGTCGCTGGTGTGTACCCCGGCAGGGCTCGGGCCATCTTCAACGACAAAGGCGAACGGATTGAGGAAGCGGGACCTTCGACTCCGGTCGAAATTATGGGCCTTTCCGCGGTGCCAAACGCTGGCGATCCGTTCCAGGTGACGGAAGACGAGAAACAGGCGAGGACGATCGGCACGAAGCGGCAGGAACTTGAACGACTCGGCGCTTCGGCGAACAACCCGAACAAGGTGACTCTTGCGAATCTGGGCGAAAAGATCGCGGAAGGCAACATCAAGACGCTGAATATTGTCATCAAAGGCGATGTGCAGGGTTCCGTCGAAGCATTGCAGGGGGCGTTGGAGAAACTCTCCACCCCTGAAATCAAACTGGAAGTGATCAGGTCCGCAGCCGGCGCCATCATTGAAAGCGACATTTCCCTCGCTGCGGCATCCGACGCGCTCGTCATCGGGTTCAACGTCCGTCCCACCCCCAGGGCTTTGGCCTTGGCAGCGGAGGAGAAAGTCGAAATCCGCAAATACAACATCATTTATGACGTGGTGGATGATGTACGGCTTGCCATGGAAGGCATGCTCAGCCCGATCACCAAGGAAGTCGATGTCGGTACGGCGGAAGTCCGGGAGACGTTCCATGTTCCGAAGATCGGCTTGATCGCAGGATGCATGGTCACCAGCGGCAAGATATCACGGGATTGTTATTTCCGTGTCGTGCGTGACAACATCCAGGTAAGCAAGGATTTGATCAAACTTTCTTCGCTGAGACGGTTCAAGGATGACGCAAAGGAAGTTGCCGAAGGTTTTGAATGTGGTATTGGACTAGAGAATTTCCAGGATTTGCAGGTCGGCGACGTACTTGAGGCCGTGGAGATGGAGCAGGTAGCCAGGAAACTGAACGATGGGAAAGGTCCCGTGCCGGAGGCGACGAAAGCATGAGCCACTACAGTCAGGAGCGATTGGAATCCCGTCTCTCCCAAGCGATCAGCATGATGATCGTGCAGGGAGAGATCAAGAACCCCAACCTTTCGACGCTTTGTTCGGTAACTCGAGTGGAGCTTTCCATCGATAATGCGTATGCGACAGTGTTCATTTCTTCACCTCTCGCCAAAGAGAAGTTGGAAAAGAGCGTCGCCGCATTGCAGGCGGCACATTCGTTCATTCAGAAAAAGGTGGGTGCCTATCTGCGAACGAAGAATACGCCGGTGTTGACGTTCAAGGCGGACACATCGCTCGAGGAAGGGGAAAAAGTCAATCGCCTGATTGATTCGTTGACAGATGGGAAGTAATGCGTCGGTTCTTTTGGTGCGCAAGCCAAGCGGTACGACCAGTTTCTCGTCATTGGGAATCATCAAGCGGACGGTCGACAGGAAAGTAGGGCATACGGGGACTTTGGACAAATTCGCCCAAGGTCTCCTTGTTGTACTCACCGGCTCGATGACACGATTGAATCCATTGTTTCTCGGCCTTCCCAAACGATATCGAGCTACGATACGCTTCGGGGTGGAAACGGATACGCTCGATCCTACCGGTAACGTGGTGAGAAAAGCGGAACCTCCGTCGCTGCAATGCATTGATGAGATGATCCAGCGGGGATTTCTCGGTACCATCGAACAGGAACCTCCCGTCTATTCGGCGATCCACGTGGGAGGGCGACGCGCAAGCGAACTTGCACGTCAGGGGCAGACGGTGAAGATGGAGAGCCGGATGGTGACGATTCATGCGTTTACCGTCGTTTCCTACGATGGTTCGTCGCTCGTCTGCGACCTGGAAGTAAGCAAAGGCACCTACGTCAGGTCGATCGCCCGAGATCTCGCAAACGCATGCGGATCCTGCGGCAGTTTGACGTTCCTCGAACGAACCGCCGTCGGACCGTTCTCTCTCGACGAGGCGGTTGAAGCGGATGATGTCCACGGACTTCTGGAAAGCGTGGGACATAGCGGCGAACTCTTGCTCAGATTGCCCGAAACGGGCCGTTTCCTCGTTCCTTCCTCGGACATAAAGATGATGGACAACGGAAAAGTCTCCCCTGCATTGGTTTCCTTGGACGAAAAGGTTTCCCCCAAATGGGGCGTGGTGTATGATGGGGAAGGATCGCTTCGCTACGTCATCGATTGCGGTGCGGGGCGGATCGTTTGCCAAATAGGGGGAAAAGGAAGATGAAACGTGCGGATTTCATGCATCTTGTGGAGTTTCCCATCCTGAGCCAAGTGCCGATGTCCATATGTATCGGGGTCTTTGATGGCCTGCATCGCGGACATCAGGAAATCATCAACGCGTGCGTTCAGGCGGCAAAATCACATGGCTGGCAATCCATGGTCATAACGTTCAACAGAAATCCGAAATTGTCGAATTTGGAAGAGGGAAGCCACGCAAAGTTGCTTACCGACCAGCAATTTGAGGAATCCTTGAGAAAGATGGAAGTTGACAACCTTGTTGTCATTGACTTTTCCAGCGATTTCAGTAAACTGTCAGCAGGTGAGTTCCTGAATCTTGTGCATATGATTTGTACGCTCAGGATG
>JBAXYP010000236.1:0-3806 GCA_041670725.1 Sphaerochaetaceae bacterium | reverse complement strand
TTCTTCAGCCACATCCTGCACAACCTCAGGGAAATTTCCACAAAACTCGACTACTTCTGCTTGCTCATCGAAACGGACAATGCTCCAAACTGGTATTCATATGTCGAGAACGCCATACTCAGCAAGGAGATCGACATTGCGGTGGTCTGCTATACTGATTTGCCGCGCCGTAATCCATTGGTGGAGCAACGCATGATTTTCGTCAACGATTATTTCATTGAGACAAATTCCATCGCAATCGACTTCTACTCCGCCACCGCCGAAGCCGTCCGCAAACTTTACGAAAAAGGATACACCAAACTCGTTCATGTCCGTTCCTCGTTGCAAAAACCCACGTTCGCATCCCGTGTCGCAGGATTCAACGACAGTTGCACGAAACTCGGCGTCTTCCACAATGACATCATCATCAACGGACATACCCAAAACGACTTGTATGATCAACTGGAAACGCTTCAGAAATCTTTTTCGTACCCCATCGGTTTTTTCCTAGATGACGATCTTTTCGCCTACGGACTTTATTGGTTTGCGCAAAAGCATCACCTTACGGTAGGCAAGGACATCGGCATCATTGGAGCCGATGATATTTTTATCTGCAACTGCTACAACCCCAAACTGAGTTCGTATGGATATGATATCGGTCTGTTCGTCTCGAAGCTGATGGCAATGGTGAATTCCATTCATACGAAGGATTCCACGCCAGAGCATTTTGCGATTTCGATGCAGATCAACGATGGGACCTCGTTCTAGCAAGCACTCATGGCATTTGGATCGGAACCTTGTAAAAGGAATTCGCTCCTGCACCCCTTCCGTAAGGAGAAGATCACTCCCCATATATCATCCACACGACAATCTCCAGAATCATCTATACGATGAATCCCTTTTGACTCAAAGCCCCGATACTTTTCTTCTCGCTGTCCATGCACATAGCACTGAAGTTTCTGGGAACGACTTGGTTCGCCCGAAATACGTTCATGCCTTTTCATTGTTTCGCTCATAGCACCAAACAAAAAAAACAGAGGCATTCACTCATTGCGTTTATTGTTGACAAACACAAATCTCGTTCTTATGCTGGTAGTCTGAAAACAAGGAGGTTTTCAAACAATGAAATACGTAAAAGCGGTCCTGATCGTACTGCTTGGCTTTATGCTCATGCTTCCCGTTTTTGCCCAGGGAGCATCAGAAAACAATGCCGGCAATGCCAAGGGGACAGAACAAACATTGGACGTGTACTCCATTATGCCGGAAAAGTATGCGACGACTGTCTTCGAGGCATTCACCAAAGACACGGGAATTAAGGTGAATTTTGTCAGACTCTCATCAGGTGAGGCTCTTTCGCGCATCATCGCAGAAAAAGACAATCCGCAAGTAGATTGTCTATGGGGCGGCCCTTCCGACACTTATGATGCCGGTGTGCAAGAAGGAGTGTTCCTCCAATATAAGCCTGCCGAAGCAGATAAGATTCCTGCAAATTACCGATCTTCCGACGGATACTGGACGGGCATCGGCGTCATTCCTTTGACTTTTCTTTTCAACAACAGCTTCTTGGAAAAGCATAATCTGAAGGCACCGAGCAGCTGGTATGATCTGCTTGACCCCGCCTATGCGAAGCAACTTCAAATGGCGGATGCGAGGACGTCAGGAACCGCAACGGAGCGGATCTACTCCCTCGTCCAGGCATTCGGGGAAGACGAGGCATTCGCTTACCAGAAGAAGCTCAACGCAAACATTCAGCTTTACACGAAGAGCGGAGCGGGAGGAGCGATGCCCACAGCCACGGGGCAGGCGGCAGGCGGTGTTTTCTATCTTGTCGACGCACTGGATATCGTGAATCAAGGTTACCCGGTAACGCTCACCTATCCAAAAGAAGGCGTGACTTACGGCGTGGAAGGTTCAGGCATCCTTACAGGTTGCAAACACCTTGAAGCGGCGAAGAAACTTATGGATTGGGCTTCAACCCAAAAGCTCGGAGACGTAATGATGGCAAACAATATTTGCTATTTGCCGACACGACCTGATGTAAAAGTCACCAATCCAGCCCTCGATCTTTCCAAAGTGAAACTACTGGAAGCCTCTTCCGTCTGGAAAGGAGAAAACAGGGCACGTCTGGTGGATCGCTTTGTCAAGGAAATCATCCAACAGTAATCGATTAATCCATCAGGGATTGTTCCGATGAAAGGAATCGTCTGGGCTTTCTCCCGGACGATTCCTTGGTGTCAGGAGAACATGTATGGTTGCAGTACGAATGCAAAAGATGCGTTTGTTTCGTAAAGACCCCGGGCTTTTTTGGACGCTTGTCGTGATTTGGGTCGCACTGGGAGTTTTCATCCTATATCCGTTCGCTCGGTTGTTTGCCTCGGCGTTCCTTCCTGACGGCCGTTTTTCCTTTGCCCAATTCAAGGAAACATTCGGGAACGCTTACAATCTCAAAGCGCTCGGAAACAGCCTTACCCTCGCATTGCTTGTCGCTACGGCGGGGACGTTACTGGGATATGCCTTTGCCCTTTTGGTCTGTCGAACGAATCTCCCCCATTTCACCAAGGGGCTAATCAGCGGTGTGGTTCTCCTTCCTCTTATTTCGCCGCCATTTACCAGTAGCATTTCCTTAACGCTTGCTCTTGGACCAAACGGATATCTCCTGCGATTATTCGGAGTTGACAATTTTCAGATCTATGGACTTCTTGGTACATGGATATCCGAGACACTGACGTATTTCCCCGTAGCATTCATGGTGATCACCTCGGTGCTGAACACTATGAGCGCGAATCTTGATGATGCGGCGCTCTCTCTCGGCGCATCTTCGAGCCGAATCCTCAGGACTGTCACCATTCCCTTATCCTTGCCGGGTATTGCCAATTCCTTTTTACTCCTGTTCGGTTCCAGTCTCGCTGATTTTGCGACACCGCTTATCCTTGGCGGACACACGTTCCCCGTATTGCCGACACAGGCCTATCTTCAGATCACCGGAATGTTTGATCTGCACGGCGGAGCTACGCTCTCGTTCATGCTGCTTGTCCCCGCATTGGTCATTTTCTGGATCCAGCATATGATTCTCGGAGGGAAAAGCTATGTAACCGTAACAGGGAAAAGTGGCGCCCAATCTCATTTCTCCTCCCTGCCAACGTGGCTCATTGTCGTAATGACCATCGTGTGTACGGCAGTTGTGGCATTCGTCCTGTATCTTTACGGCATCATACTCGTCGGATCATTTGTCAAAGTTTGGGGAGTCGACACCACACCTACCCTGCAGAATTACCGCTATGCATTCAAAAACGGACGAAAAGCCGTCACGGACACACTGGTGATCGCATTTGTTTCCACGGTAATCGGATCAATCCTTGGCGTCATTGTTGGATATGTGACCCAACGGAAAAAATTCGTCGGAAAAAGGTTCCTTGAATTCTGCAGCCTTTTGAACTATGCGCTTCCCGGCACCGTCGTCGGCATCGCATACATCACCGCATTCAACAAAAGGCCCTTTGTCCTAACCGGCACGCTCACCATTCTGGTGGCGGCATACGTGTTTCGATACTACGCAACGGGCATTCGTGCCACGATGGCATCCCTTGAGCAGATCGACCCGTCTTTGGAAGAGGCTTCGATGAGTTTGGGGGCCGGAACGGTATCGACGTTCACCCACGTCACCGTTCCCTTGATCATCCCCGCCGTTCTCACTGGCATACGGTATCTGCTTATTCATAGTATGACCGCGATCAGCGCAACCATTTTCCTTGTGTCCGTAAGGTGGACATTGTTGACGACCCGTATTTTGGAAAGCATGACGGAATTGCAATTCACACAGGCATGTG
>JBAXYP010000235.1:0-3835 GCA_041670725.1 Sphaerochaetaceae bacterium | reverse complement strand
GTACTCGTTTTGTCCGATGATATCCAAATGCTCCATCAATCGGTCTTCGAATTTCAGCTTCTTCATGTTCACAAGGCACGCCGCGCTCACGCATCTGGTTTCGTCCAGTTCGTGCGCTTTTTTCGCGAGACGGGACATGAACGACAAACGTTCGTCCGTATCGGGATTCTCGTTGCCCACCGACCAGATGATGACGCTGGCACGGTTCCTGTCTCGCTTGATCAATTCGGAAAGCTGGTTTTCCGCATCCTCATAGGTCTTGGGATTGGTGAAATCGATGGCCCAGTAGACGGGAATTTCCTCCCACAGCATTACGCCGAGCTCATCGGCGATTTGCGCGAATCTCCGTGTGTGGGGGTAATGGGCGAGCCTGAGGAATACTCCGTGAAGGTCCTTGAGGTTTTGGATGATTTCCCTGATGTTTTCGTCTGTGTTGCACTTGCCCATGTCGATGTGGTCTTCGTGGACACATATTCCCTTGAGGAACCGTTCTTTGCCATTGAGAAGGATGTTGTTTCCTTCCACCCGGATTTCCCTGAATCCGATGCGATCGGAAAGGGCGTCACCTTCATAGGAAAGTTTCACTTCGTACAGCTTCGGATTTTCCGGAGACCAAAGTTCCGGCTCCGCGTAAAACGATCCCGATCCTTTTCCGTTCTTTACGGTGATTTCTTGTTTTACGCCCAGTTCGGGGATTTCCAGGAAAGCATTTCCTTCTGATACTCCGTCGACGGTCATGTCCACGTCGATCGTCTTGAACCCGCTGTTTCTTCGCAAACGGACGAACCAATCGGTAATGAGCGTTTTTCCCGTCCTGATCAACATCACATCCCGATACAGACCGCCGTAGTTGAACCAGTCCGTATTTTCCGTGGGAACTCTGTCGTGAGAACGTGAGGCATCTACAGAAACAAACAGCCTGTTTTCTTTTTGCACCGTTTTTGTAATTTCAATCGTAAAAGGAGTCGATCCTCCGTCATGATATCCGATGCATTGCCCGTTCAGGAACACGTACGCCCGATATTGGGCTCCCTCGAAATGAAGGAAAACTCGTTCGTCTTCGGTATGTCGCGTATAACGAAACGTCCTCATGTACATGCCCAGATTCTCGTAGTAGTAAAGTTCGGGACGTTCCATATTCCAACAGGAAGGGACGTGCATATACCCCCAGTCGTCAGGATCGAAATCGCTCGGCAACTGTCTTCCATCGGCATCAGTGGTTATTTCCTTGTACCAATGTCCCCTAAGCGATGATTCATACGGATCTTCCATGAAATGCCATTCGCCGTTCAGAAGTTCGGCTTTTCTTCCCGCGATTGCGAGCAGGCCTGAAGCCTGTAGCCGGTTCCGCATATAGGAAGCACGATAATCCACCTCGTGAATGTCCGCATACGCTTCGTCTTTTTTCGCACACATAATTTTTTCTCCTTTCTTTACTTGATGCCAGAGGCCGATACGCCCTGAATGAAATATTTCTGTCCGAAAATGAAAATGATGATGACCGGAATGATGGAGATCAATGCGGCCGCCATCTGCGGTCCCCAATACACATACTGCTCGCGAACGAAATCCGACATGCCCAGCGGAAGCGTCTTCAGTTTCTGGCTGGTCAGGTAGATCAACGGATTGAAGAAATCGTTCCAGAAATACCGGAACGAGAAAATCATTTGCGTGATCATGACGCTTCTGCTCATCGGCATGATAATGTTGCCGTAAATCTTCCATTCGCTTGCCCCGTCGATGCGGGCCGCTTCCGAATAGGTGTCGGGAATCGACATCATGAATTGCCGGATCAAAAAGGTGCCGAATGCGGAAAAAGCTCCCACGCAGATCAACGCCCAGTGGGTATCATACATATGAAGGTTTCTGATAATGATGAACTGAGGGATGATAATGGCCTGTCCTGGGATCATCATGGACATCAGATACATCATGAATACCGTATCTCTGCCTTTCCAGTGCATTTTCGACATGACGTATGCGCCTGTGGAAGACGTGAACAGCTGAAGGGCGACGATGATGACCGTCAACTTCACCGAGTTCCATGTATACAGCGGAAAGTTCTCTTTCAACTGGGTGAAGTTGTACATCACCGGGTTCTTGGCAATGAAAGAAAAGGGGAAATCGAACAGTTCGCTTTCGTTTTTGAACGAGGAAGAAAGGACGACGACCAAGGGGAAAAGCGTGACGAACGCAAGAAACAACAGGATAATGAAACGGATACCGTTTCGAAGGTTTTTTCTTGTCTTATACTGCATCATACACCACCCATTTCTTCTGACCTATCTGTTGAATGGCGGTAATCGCCAGAATAATCACCATCAGGATCAAGGATTCGCTTGCCGCATATCCCATACGGTAGTATTGGAATGCATTGCGGTAAATGTCAAAAGCGAGAACCGTCGTCGATCCTCCCGGACCTCCTCCCGCCTGTCCTCCTGTCATGACGTATACGAAATCGAATACTTGGAACCCCCGGATGACCGCCATAGTAATGGCAAAAAACAGAACGGGGGAAAGACCGGGAATGGTGACGGACCAGAACTGTTGCCATTTGTTCGCTCCGTCCATGTTTGAGGCCTCGTACAGGGATGGGTTGATGTTCTGCAAACCTCCGATGAAGAGCACCATGTAGTATCCGAAATTCTGCCAGATGGTAACCGCCATGATGACGCCGAGAGCCGATTTGTCACTGGTGAGAAATTTTGAAGTCGGCAATCCCACTGAAGCCAGCAATTGGTTCATCAAGCCGGCGGATGGTTCGAAAATAAAATTGAATGCGAGGCCGACCGCTACCGAAGAGAGAATATTCGGGATATAAAAGGCGCTCCGGAAAAATCCGCAACCTTTTGAAGGCTTCGCCAGTACCAATGCGAACCCTAGGCCAAGCACGATCTGGAAAAAAACCGTCACGAACATGAATTTGAAGGTCAGATACAGATAACTTGGAAATTGCGATTTGAAGAACGCCATCCTGAAATTGGTCAGTCCGATGAATTTCCATTTGGTGCCGCCGGAATAATTGGTGAATGCCATCCCCAATGTTGTGAGCATCGGGAGGAAAATGAACACCGCGAATCCGATGAAACTGGGGAGCAGGAAGGACATGATGATCCACCATTTCCCTTGAGAAACAGATTTTTTCATATGAAACCTCTGGGAAATCCGCATACCGCGTTTCCTTGGTATGCGGATTTATATGGACAACGCTTAGTTTGTCGTATCAATAATTTCCTGTAATCCGGATCTGTATCTTGCGTCGAATTGACCGTCAGGCAATTTCCCCAGAAGGTACTCCTCCTCCAGATTCTGGATCAAATCAGTGACTCTCGTCCCGTACTTGTTGAAAGCGCAGTTGTAATGCGTATAGGAGGCGAGGTAATAATCAAGAGACTTTTTGTCGGGAAGATTCGCACCGATGATTTCGCGAACCGCAGGGCTGTCCGTCATGGCAGGCATGACCCCATATGAAGCGGCGACTTTCGCTCCGCCTTCACCCGCCATCCACGAGATGAATTCGAAAGCGGCATCTTTCTTCTTGGAGGACGTGGTGACATGATTGCTGGTCGGAAGTCCCGAGGTAATGTAGTTGTTCACATCGTCGCAGGGAATAGGCACGATACCGTAATCAGCTTTGGTGAACCCCTTCATCAAACCATCGCGGTCACCGGTTGTGATCTGGCCGGGGAACCATTCGCCAATGATCAACATGCCAAGTTTTCCATCGTAGAATTGCTTTGAATAATGGGTTTTTGTGATTTTCATGTCGATCAGAGACCACATGGATTTGTTTTCTTCCATTCTCTTTCGTCTCTGGAACGCTCGGAGCATCGAT
>JBAXYP010000234.1:0-3841 GCA_041670725.1 Sphaerochaetaceae bacterium | reverse complement strand
TGTCCATCAGAAGGAGACCTCCGGAGAAATGCAGGATGCATTATGTCGATTCAAACCATTATTCGTGTGCCATGAAGATGCTTGACTATCTGTATCAGCACGGGCACAGGAAGATCGCACATGCGAAGCTTCCCAACGAAGCAGGGGATCTGAGATCTGCGGCCTATATGGAGTTTTGCAAGACGAACGGAATGGAAGTACGGCTTGCCGCCGCGGATATGCCTGCCAGCATACTCGCCGATGCCGTAGGAAATGGGAAATGGTGCTGCCGCACGATTCTCGAGAAATGGCCCGATACCACGGCGATTTTCTGCGGAAGCGATTTCATCGCCGTCGGCGTCATGGCGTACCTGAAGGAAATCGGAAAGAGGATTCCGGAAGACATTTCCGTAACGGGGATAGGGAACGTGGATTTCATTCAATTGCCTTGGTTCAATCTCACGACGATGGAATTGCATCGGTACGAGATGGGAGTGAGGGCTGCAAATCTGCTTCTCAGCCAACTTCAGGGACATGAAGTCGAGGATGTCCTTTTTGACGCGACATTGGTCGAACGGGGAAGCGTTGCTCCCGTTGAATAATATTTTTTACTTTGCAAAAGGAGTTGTTGTATGAAGAAAGTGATGTGTTGCCTGGTACTGTGCGTCTTGACGATGTCGATGGTCTTCGCTCAGGGGAAAACGGAGGAAGCTTCTTCTGGCGTAAAACAAAAAAAACATGTTTCCATCTATACGTGCAATGTGGAAGAAGAGGCTATCGCATACTTCAAGGAATTCACCAAAGAGACGGGAATCGCTGTCGACTATGTTCGTCTGAGCGCAGGGGAGTGCATTACAAGAATGGAAGCCGAGAAAGCGAATCCGCAGGTTTCCGTGATGCTTGGCGGTTCTGTCGACACGATCGTGAGCGCCTACGAGAAAGGATTGATCGAGAAATACAATTCGCCGAACATGTCGGTTGTGGTCGACCAATACAAGGACAACATGGATGGCGTGTACACGCCTTATTCATTGGTCGTCACCTGTTTTGCAAGCAACAAGAAACTGTTGGACAAGCTCGGCATCCCTGCTCCCGCTTCATGGGCTGATCTTCTCCAGCCTGCGCTCAAGGGAAACGTCTGCATGGCGCACCCCGCAACGTCCGGGGCCGCATACACGGCATTTTCTTCCATTCTCCAGTGTTTCGGGGAAGAGAAAGGTTTCGAGTACTTGAAGAACCTGGACAAAAGCATCATCCAGTATACGAAGGCAGGCGCCGCGCCGATACGAATGGCCGGTCTTGGGGAGACGACGGTCGCAGTTTGTTATGATCTTGACGCCCATACCGTCATCAACGATGGATACGAGCTCGTAATCACCTATCCTTCCGAAGGGACGGGATATGAGATCAGTTGTGTCGAATTGGTCAAGAATGGTCCGGCCGACGAGCAGGATGCGGCGAAGACGTTCATCGATTGGATGCTTTCGGAGAAGGCGCAGAAGATGTGCACCGATGATTATTACCGGTATCCCATCAACAAGAACGTTCCCGTCAATCCCCAGATGATTCCGTTCAAGGATATTACTCTTCTGGATTACGATTTCCTGTGGTCGGGAAAAAATAAAGTACGGTTGCTCGAGGTGTTTGAGAACGAAGTCCGCACGTCCGCAAATGTCTTGAAATAGCGTTTTCCTTTCGTGGCGATGGATTTCCATCACCACGATATGCCTTGGGATCGAGGCTCAGTTTCTTTTCTCCTGAATCATGAAAAAAACCATATGGTGAAGAAAAACAATGAAAATGAAAACCCAAAAACGAAGGGAAGCGTTGATGTTGCTGAAACAGCCGGGGCTTCTGGCTGCGATCATCGTGATTCTCCTCGTTCTCGTCATATTCTGCATCTATCCGATCATCAAACTGCTCGTCACATGCATGACGGATGAGAGCGGACACTTCGACTTGTCGTCGATCCGGTATGTCTTGAAGAAGACCAATATAGGTCTTGCGTTCCGCAACAGCATCAAACTCGGCCTTCTTGTGGGTGCATTGTCGACCATCGTCGGATACGTATTTGCGTTTGCCATCAACAGGACATCCATGCCTGGAAAAAAGTTTTTCCATACGATTGCGATGTTGCCGATTCTTTCCCCGCCGTTCGTGATTTCCCTTGCCATGATCCTGCTTTTTGGCAGGAGCGGTGTCATCACGAAGCAACTCTTGGGAATTTCCAACCATAATGTCTATGGGTTCACTTCCTTGGTGATTGTGCAGACCCTCGCCTTGTTTCCTTTGGCATATCTCAATGAGAAGGGAATCATGGAATCGATGGATAGTTCCGTTGAGAATGCGGCGAGAAGCCTTGGAGCAGGGCGCCTGAAGGTTTTTCTCTCGGTGACTCTCCCTTTGTCCCTTCCCGGCATCCTCAGCGCGTTTCTTATCGTGTTTGCGAAGTCTTTGAGCGATTTCGGAAATCCTCAGGTCCTTGCCGGCGATTATTCAGTCCTTTCCGTATCCGCATATACGCAGATCACAGGATTGTATAACCTGAGGACCGGTTCGTTCATGGCTGTCAGCATCCTGATCCCCAGTATGCTGGCCTTCTTCATCCAGAAGTACTGGATAGCGAAAAAAAGTTTTGTCACCATCACGGGAAAACCGGTCGGACAAGTCGATTACATCACGGAAAAGCATGTGGTCTATCCTTTTCTGGCCGTCTGCATCGTCCTCACGTTGCTAATCCTTCTTTTCTACGGAACGGTCGTGTGGGTTTCCTTGGTGAAGACTTGGGGCGTGGACATGAGCCTCTCTCTGAAAAACTACCAGTTCGTATTCCAGAGCGGAAGCGGGAAGAAGGCCCTCGGCGACACCTTGTTGCTTTCCCTCATCGCGACCCCGATCACGGCGATACTGGGCATGGTGATCTCGTTTCTCCTGGTTCGCAAGAAATTCTTCGGACGGAAGATCATGGAATTCTCCACGATGATCCCCTTCGCGGTGCCCGGCATCGCATTGGGAATCGGGTACGTGGTCTCCTTCAACCAAAGACCCTTGCTTTTGACGGGAACCGCATTCATCATCATCGCGACATTGGTATTCAGAACCTTATCGGTTGGAGTCGAGGCCGGTTCGAACAGTCTCAGGCAGGTGGACAAAAGCATCGAAGAGGCATCGACGATTCTTGGAGCGGATAATTTCACGACATTTGTCCGGATTTCACTGCCTGTCATGAAATCCGCTCTCTTCTCCGGCTTGCTCAATGCGTTTGTCCGGTCTATGACGTCGGTCAGCGCCGTCATCTTCCTTGTATCGGTGAAATGGAATCTTTTGACGGTTTCGATCATGTCGGCGATCGAATCGAACAAACTAGGACTTGCATCCGCGTATTGTGTGCTGCTTATGTGCATTGTCTTGGTCGCAATGGCAATTCTCGACATACTCGTCAACCGGACTTTTGGAAATGGGAGGCCAAGTCATGCATGATAGCATAGGGCTTGAGATACAGCATGTAAGGAAAGCGTTTTCATCATATGGGATGACGGAAAAGTTCTACGCCGTCGACGGGATCGATCTATCCGTCAAGGAAGGGGAGTTGGTGACGCTTCTTGGTCCGTCCGGATGCGGGAAGACGACGATGTTGCGGATGGTCGCAGGATTCGAAATGCCGACGGAAGGAAACATCCTGCTTGGCGGAAAGGATGTGACGAACCTGCCTCCGAACAAGAGAAACATCGGGATGATGTTCCAGAGCTATGCACTGTTTCCCCATCTGACTGTATTCGACAACATCGCCTATGGCCTCAGGGTCAAGAAGCTTTCAAGTCAGGAGATTCTGGAAAAGACCGAGAGCGTAATGGAGATGATG
>JBAXYP010000233.1:0-3854 GCA_041670725.1 Sphaerochaetaceae bacterium | reverse complement strand
GGAATGGGGTCGTTGCAAGACCAACGGCTTTCCACGCTCTCCGGCGGACAATTGAAGAAAGCGGCGATCGCCCGAGTTCTCGCCGCAAAACCTTCCCTGCTGTTTCTCGACGAACCTACGAACCACCTGGACATCGAGACGATCCTCTGGCTAGAAGAATACGTGCGCACCAGTCCGATGACGATCGTCATCGTCACGCACGACCGCTATTTCCTCGACGAGGTCGCCACGTCGATCCTCGAACTCGACGGCGGTGGCGTATACCTCCACCCCGGTTCCTTCGCCGAATATCTTACCAGACGGGAGGAACGCCTCTCGATGGAAGGGAAGGAACAGGCCCGCCTGAAAACCATTCTCAGACGGGAATTGGAATGGTTGAAGCACGGACCGAAAGCGCGTACGGGAAAGGACAGCGGCAGAAAAGAGCGCATCAAGGAGATGCAACAAGCCCAGCGTGACGTCGGAGCGCAACAACAGAAGCAATTCTCCAGCATCGACCGGAGATTGGGAAAGAACGTGTTGAGGATCAAGGACCTTGCGAAAGCGTACGGAGAACATGTTCTTTTCAAGAATTTCTCCTATGACTTCATCGCGGGCGAACGCATCGGGTTAATCGGTCCGAACGGATCGGGGAAAAGCACGTTGCTCGATATCATCACCGGCAGGGTGAAGCCCGATCGAGGGAGCGTCGAAGTCGGGACAAACACCGTCTTTGGCTATTACGACCAGCAAGGTCGTTCCCTCCCCGAGGAAAAGACCATCACCGAATACGTGGAGGATATCGCCGAACGGATACGTCTTTCCAAGGATGAGGTGGTCGATTCCTCACGTTTCCTTGAACTTTTCGGTTTCCCCGAGACAATGCAGCGGCTTCCCATCAAGATTCTCTCGGGAGGGGAACGGAGACGGCTGTATCTCGTCGCAAAACTTATCGCGAACCCCAATTTCCTTCTTCTGGACGAACCCACCAACGACCTTGACCTTGAAACGATGGAAAATCTTGAGGCATTCCTCAGGGATTTCTCCGGTTGCGCCCTTATCGTCAGTCATGACAGGGCGTTCCTCGATCAGGCATGCACCCACAACTTCATTCTCGGACAGGACGATGGACTGGTGATCAACTGGCCGGGAAGCTACTCCGACTGGCACGAAGCGGAAACGGAAACCGAGGAACAGAAGGACGAAGGGAAAAATCGTGACGAAAAAAACACGAAACGAAGCCATCAGGAAAAACACGGCCTCTCCTTCAAGGAAAAGCAGGAATACGACCAATTGACAAAAACGATCGAACAGATGACGAAACTCCAAAAAACGTTGGAAACAAGTTTCTCCACCTCGCAACCCAACGCACTCGGTACGCTTCAGGAACGAAGCAAGCAGTACGAACAGAACAAACGGGAGCTTGTGGAGATGGAAGACCGCTGGCTTGCACTGGCGGAAAAATCCGAAGAATCCTGACAAAGAAAAGGGGCTGCGATGCAGCCCCCCTTCCCTCTTTGCGCACAAACGGTTATTTGATCTCGTGGATCCATCCCTGCGGCGCTTCGATGCGTCCCATCTGGATGCCGGTGAGCGTATCGTACAGTTTGGAAATATACGGACCGGCATGATCCATCCCGCTGGAGAACATAATGTCGCCGTCCTTGCCGTGCACGCTGCCGACAGGACAGATGACCGCCGCGGTACCGCAGACGCCGGCTTCGGCGAAATCCTTCAGTTCGGTGAATTTGACCGGCCTCTCCTCCACCGGCATATGGAGGTAATGCTCCGCCACATACTCGATGCTGCGGCGTGTGATGGACGGAAGGATCGAAGGGCTCTTCGGCGTAACCAACTTTCCGTCTTTGGTGACGAACACGAAATTCGCGCCTCCCGTCTCTTCGATATACGTTCTGGTCGCGGCATCCAGGAACATGTTCTCATTGAATCCCAGTTTATGCGCAAGCGTTCCGGCGTACAGGCTCATGGCATAGTTCAGCCCGGCCTTGATGTGACCGGTCCCGTGAGGCGCGGCCCTGTCGTAATCGGAGACCATCAAACGGATCGGCTTCACTCCCCCTTTGAAATACGGACCGACCGGCGTGCAGAACATACGGAACTGATAAGCGGGCGCAGGAGCGACGCCGATGACGGGACCGGAACCGAAAACGACGGGACGGACGTACAATGTCGCACCGCTACCGTACGGGGGAACCCACGCAAGGTTCGCCTTCACCACGCGGTCGAGCGCGTCCATGAAGCAATCCGCGGAAACGGCGGGGATTAACAGACGATCGCAACTGTCCTGAAACCGCTTGGCATTGAGATCGGGACGGAAAGTAACCGTCCGCCCATCCTCCGTATTGTACGCCTTCAGGCCTTCGAAACAAGACTGAGAGTACTGGAGTACGCCGGCGCATTCGTTAATCATAAAATCGGCATCTTTGGTGAGGCCGCCCTTATCCCATGCCCCGTCTTTCCAATCTGAGACATAGCGGTAATCGGTCTTGATATAGCCGAATCCTAAATTCGCCCAATCAATCGCTTTCTTTTCCATAAAAATCCTTCCTTAGAATCAAACAAGGAAGATTGTAGCAACAAGAGAACAATAATGCTAGTAGATATGCAGTATTTGTGTTTTTATACAATAAATATGTAGTACAATACGAAAATGATTGCCGAAGAACTCATCCGTTTTCCCGTGCATCGACAAGATTTCGATAGTATCCCGCCAAGGTTGTCCGAAAATAAGGAATGGTGTAGATACCCGCGATTCCTGCGGTCACGCAGAACAACAGCCCCCACGGGATGAACGACAGAAGCAAAACGAAAAACTCCCATTTATGCCCCTGCATCAAGCGTCTGCTCTCCGTGATTGCCTCGCCGGCCTTCATGCCCGGATGTTCGGCAAGAAGAAAATATGTCTGGCTATAGGAAAGCATCTTGATCATTCCGGGAACGACAAGCAACAACGTCCATAAAAACGTATAGACGGCAAGGAGCAGATTGCACAGCACCACCCTGCCGAAATCAGAAAATCCATCAAACAGCGTGCCGACCTTTGGGGGTTTGCCTTCCTGAACGTCCAGATAGAGATACGTCATGCCAAGCAAAAGCGGAGGTGTGATCAAAAACATATCAACCAGACCCAGAAACCGCTTTGGAACGAAAAAAGAAGTGAAGAAACCGGAAAGCCCCGCATCAAACGCAAGTCCTTTGTCCGTATCAAGCAAAACCTTGATACCCCAGAAAATCAACGAGACGACAAAGAGAATCCAGAGATTTCCCTTGATTCTCGTTTTCGATTCCTGTTTCAGCGCCACACGTTGCAGTGTATTCATAAGATTTCCCCAAAATAAACCATCCCCCCGGGCGTGGTGTCCGAGGGGATGTCTTCATCAGAATTGATAGGTCAGACCCAACGAAACGGATCCTCGCGTCTCCTGAAGCTGTCCGCCGGAGAGGCCGAACCTGACGCCGGCTTCGGCAAACATACCGAGATTGTCGGTGATATCGAACTTCACGCCGCCATAGCCACCGAGGCTGAACAACGTGGAATCCGTACCGCCGGAAGCGAATTCCGCTCCGATAAGAAGCCCGCCATAGAGATTCTTGCCCGCGTAACCGACGGTACCAAGAAGCGGAATGCGGTTCTCTCCACCGTTGAAGCCGAAGCCATATCCACTTTCAAGCCCGAGGTACAAGCCTTTGTACACCTTGTATCCGAGGCGGAGATCGATTCCCGCATGCTGGAAACCCGATCCATCGTACGTCCCGTAGCCACCGAATCCAAGCAGGAATTTCTTCTCCGGCACAGACTTTTCCATCGCAACGACTGCGACAGCCGTTTCTTCTTTCGGAGTCTCGGGCTGTGC
>JBAXYP010000232.1:0-3858 GCA_041670725.1 Sphaerochaetaceae bacterium | reverse complement strand
TCCTTGGCGAACGACACATTCGTCGCATCCAGCAAAATCTTCGGCTCGCTGAACAAAACGAGATCGGAAGAAGAACGCATTTCGATACGACTCGTCTCGATGGCCCTTGCCTCTTTCGTCCTCCGACTGAATCGCTGGAACAACTTGTCGTGCTTCTCATAGAGGAGATACCACATCCCCCCTTCATAATACACGGACGGGGAATGCCCTCTGAACTCAATCATTTTCAACGGTTCCCACCAGATACCGTTGGCGCTGGTGAAATGCTCGAGACCCACCCACGTATGGGCGAAAAGATGCCATTTCCCATCGGGCGACTGGTCAGGAAACAAAAAACAGGGATCGCAGAGACGAGGCATATACCAGTGGCTCTGGATCATTGCTTCGTCACTGAACGGATACCACGAGACCTTGTCGAACAAGGAAAGGAGCAACGGTTCTTTCATTCTTTCTCAGGACGAGGCTTGCGGGGTCTACGGGTAAACAACGGCGCCATCTTGTCCTCAAGATTGAATTTCTTGGAGATGGCTTTCACGATAACCGAATACAACCAGAAACTGCCGCCGATGCTGACGATGAACGACAAGGAAAGCCAAAGGGGCACCAAGCTGCTGTTCAGATCGACGTATGAGGAAATCAACAAGAAACAGATAAAAAACAGGATCAGCATCAAGACGAGATTGAGGACCGTCGCCAAGACCATGAACCACACAGTGTTACTTTTCTTTGACATCTTTTTCCCTTTCCTTTTTTTCAAGAGTATCCGATTTGAACGGAAACAACAACGTCAGCGCAAGCAGGATGGCGCTGACGACCAAAGATGCGTCGGCAATGTTCCACGTCGGCCAGAATTCCATTCCGAACAATCCGTACACACGGTTCGCCATAAAATCCACCACACGGAAATGCCGGAAGATCCTGTCGGCAAGATTGCCCATTCCACCGCCGAGGAACGCCGCGAGAATCCACCGCTGATGTTCTGAAACCAGATGTTTCCGGGAAAACATCACGTATCCGACGGCTACAAGCAACGCAACGGGAAGGATGATGAACCCGATGAGCTTCACCCACAACGGGAGATTTTCCCCCATGCTGAACGCAATGGCCGTATTCCGTACATGCCAAATCTCAAGAAAACCTCCCAACAGTCTGTATCCGACAGTGTTTTCCGGAATGTGAGCCACCACCCACGCCTTGGAAAGCTGGTCACACACCACGATGGATGCGGTAAGGATCAAAGGGGAATATTTTTTCATCACAACCCCGTCGGATCATCGAGAAATACCGTCTTCAGCCCGAACCGCTTGTCCAACAGACGGGAGACGGCCTGCACACCGAATACTTCGCTCTGATAGTGTCCTCCGCCGATCATCGTGATGCGGTTTTCGACGCAATCGGAGAATTGCTCGTGAGCTGCGACTCCCGTGACGAAACAATCCAGTCCGAGGGCGATCGCGGAAGCGAGATCATCGCTGCCTGAACCGCTGACAAACCCGACGGTATGGATATCTTTCCTGCCATAGGGAAGCACCGCCGCATGGGTGAAGCCAAGACTCCGACATATCTCTTCACTGTCCAACGCGCGTTCGCTCCGTCCCCACCATCCGAGATCGATCCCTCGAAACGGCGCAAACGGCGTGATGTTGGAGAGGCCAAGAATCTTCGCCATTTGCACGTTGTTTCCCACTTCTCCGTGCGCATCCAGCGGAAGATGACTTACGAACAAATCAAGATTATGGTCCAGCAATATCTTGATGCGGCGATAATGGGAGCCGATTATCGGAAGCGGATGTCCCCAGAACAGTCCGTGATGAGTGAAAAGCATGTCGGCTCCCTTCTGGACCGCCAAGCGGAACGTAGAGAGGCTTGCATCAACGGCGAAGGCGACAGTACTGACTTCACGATCTTCCGGAGCTCCGACGACAAGTCCGTTCGTCGATGGGTCAATATCGACGAACCGAGCCAGTTCCAAGTATGAGGATAAAAACGAAATCAACTCCGAACGTTTCATAGGACAAGTATACGCGTTTTTTCGTTGTTCCGCGAGTGGGATGACCATTTGAGGTTTTACTGATATATTCAAACTATGTCACTTCATGATTTCGCCATCCACGAGCTCTCCTACGAGGAGGCCGCGTTCGAGTACAGTCCTTCCGTCGTAGAGGCGTATCGGGATATCCCGTACGACGGGACGATCATCGGGCAACCACGGGCGCTCAGAGCTCTTGCCATGGCCCTTTCCATCCAACAGAACGGCTACAACGTCTATGTCAGCGGGGACAACGGCAGCGGACGGCTCACGGCTGTGCGTCGGATGACGGAACAATTCCGCCACAATACGGAGATGATGAAAGACATTCTCTATACCTACAATTTCCAGGAACCGGACAGCCCGGACATCCTGTTACTTCACGTCGGATCGGGGCAGGGATTTGCTGATGGCATGAACTTGTTTGCCACTCAGTTGAAAACGGACAAGGCCGCGGCATTGCAGACCCTCTCTTCCCTGGAAGGAACGTACCACGAAGCCCAATGCGTCCGTTTCTTCGACCGAATCCGACACGACATCCGACGCAATGACGCCACTACTCCGGACAAATACCGCGTCAGGCTCCTTGTCAACCATAGCGGGGACTTGTTGCGTCCCTTCATCGTGGAAACGCATCCCACGTTCACCAATTTGTTCGGTTCGGTGGACAAAACCTACCAGTACGCCCATCTGGCGCTCCACGCGGGCTCCCTCCTTCGGGCAAGCGGCGGTTTCATCGTGTTGGATGCGGGACAGGTGATCGAAGAGAAGGGATTATGGGACGCTCTGAAACGATATTTGTGCGCCATCGAAGACAGTACCGATCCCGTCGGAGAACTCCAGAGTCCTCCCGTCAGGCCGGCGCTCGCCTCCCTTCCTTTGAAAGTTATATTAGTCGGCGACGAGGATACTTATGACGCACTGTCGGAAAAAGACGATCTGTTTCTGTCCCTGTTCAAGGTGTCGGCGCAGTTCGACTATTCGATGGAAGCAAACAGCCGAAACATTTCCCAAGCGGTGACGCTACTGGATCACTTCACCAAAGAGGATGACCTGCTCCCGCTCACCAACGACGGAATGGCCCAGCTTTTGCGTTACAGCGCATGGTATGCGGAAATGCGGGACGAATTGACCACGCAATTTTCCCAACTCAGGGATATGATCGTAGAAGCCGATTACTGGGCGAGGCAGGAACACAAAAAAGCCATCGACCGCGAAATGATTCTCAAGGCGAACGATGAGAGGACGTTCTTCTCCGGCATATCCGAAGAACGCATCAACAAGGACATTATCAACGGTGAATTGGTCATCAGCTTGGAAGGATACAAAATCGGTATGGTCAACGGACTTGCCGTGATGGACCGCGGATCGAATTCCTTTGGAACTCCGACGGTCATCAGCGCGACGGTCGCCCCGGGAAACGAGGGAATCGTCAACATCGAACATGAGGCGGGACTCTCCGGAGAGATTCACGACAAGGGGCTCTTGATCCTTCAGGGATACCTGCGTAAGCATTACGCCCGGAATTTCCCCTTGTCCATCTACGCAGGCATTGCCTTCGAACAAAACTATTCGGAAATCGATGGAGACAGTGCTTCGTCAAGCGAACTGTACGCACTGCTTTCCGCCATCGGGGAATTGCCGGTCCGCCAAGATGTGGCGGTCACGGGTTCGGTGAACCAGATGGGCGTGTTACAACCGGTTGGAGGCATCAACGAGAAAATCGAAGGGTTCTTCAAGGCATGCAAGACCACCGGATTGACCGGCCATCAGGCGGTGATCATTCCTTTCCAAAATGTCCGTAATCTGATCCTCCCTTACCAAGTCCT
>JBAXYP010000231.1:0-3868 GCA_041670725.1 Sphaerochaetaceae bacterium | reverse complement strand
GATGCGAATCTGTTTGTACAGTCCGTCACCTTCACTCTTGGTATCCACCCCATAGTCATTCAATGCCGTATGCACGAGACGACGTTCAAAAGGATTCATCGGCTCAAGTAAGATGCTTCGTCCTGATCGTTTGACTTGATCGGCACTTTTCAACGCCATCCTGATCAATTGCTCCTCATGACGCATCCGATAATTCTCACTGTCGACGACCACCTTCAGATCATTGTCCGTTTTGCCGGCAAACACATTGGCGACCAATTGGATCGCATCAAGATTTTTCCCTTTCCGCCCGATGATGATCGAACTGTATTCACTGTCGATGTTCAACCCGAGTTTGCGCTCTTTCCGGTAGGCAACGGTAACCGTCGCGGGATATCCCATCTTTTCCAAAACTCCCGATACGAACGTAATAACGCTGTTCTCAAGATCCGGATTGGGCGATTCCGGGAGATCCGGTCCATCATCGGAAACGGGACGTACACTCTTTGCGACTTTGCCCATCGGCGTGATGTCATCAGGAAGCGGTGCGGTATTGTCATCATCAAAGTGGATGCGGATTTTTACATTGCTTTTTTTGAATAATCCGCCACGGGTGTTTTCCACAACCTCGACATCGAAATCTTCTCGCTCGATATGCAGTTCGGCAATGGCTTTTGCTATTGCCTCTTGCTCGGTCTTTCCTTCAAATTCTTTGACCATACTGGCCTCCTCATTAGTTTTTCTTGTGAGCGCCAGGAAACTGTTTGACCTTGTTGGTCGTCGCCTTGGCCGCATCTTTCTCCGCCTGCTTTCTGTTGGTGATCAACTGTTGGACGATGGAAATAGCGTTCAACACAGACCAATACAACATCAAACCGGAAGGAGAATTGTACAACCAGAAGAAGAATATCAACGGCATACCGTAGGTCATGAACTTCATCATGCCCTGCTGCTGTCCGCTGCTCTGGGTGTTCTGGGTAATTTTCATCGAATAAATCATACTGACCGTATACAAAAGTGGAAGAATATGAAGTTGGCTTCCCAACAACGGAATATTGAAACCAAACGTCAATACCGTATCTGGCTGGGAAAGATCAGGAATCCAACCAGGGATGAACATCGCACCACGAAGCTCGAAATGCTTGTTGAGCAAACCGAAGAAAGCGATGAGTATCGGGAATTGGATCAACATCGGCAGACACCCTCCCATCGGGTTGATCTTTTCTTTCTTATACAAAGCCGCCATTAATTCATTCTGTTTCTGTGGATTGTCAGGGTATTTATCCTTGATCTCCTGCATCTGCGGACCAAGTTCGCTCATCTTCGCCGTACTGGACATACTCGCCTTCGTCAGCGGATAAAGGATAAACTTAAGCAAAAATGTCACTAAAATAATGCCGATGCCGTAGTTTGGGATAATCTTGTAGAAAATATTCAGGATCCACATGAGGAAACTTTCCAGCCAACCAAGAGCTGTTGAACTGTCAAGCGCCATTTCAAGATTCAATCCTGACACGCCAAAATTATTGTCTTCGGCGTTGTTGTAAATCGTCATGTCCTTTTTCAATTGAGGACCGATGTAAAAACGGAATGTATCCGAAGTATGGGCGCTCTTCACTGCGGGCCGAGTCAAATAAATGGAACTGGTCAGCGATACGCCTTCCTCCGTGTTCGCGATTTGAGTTAAGGTAAGATCATAGTTCGTAGCATCAGGGATGGCAATGACAGAGAAATACTTACCTGCCAACGCCACCCAACTGATGGTGGAATCTGAAGTGTATCTGCCGTTTTTCAGATTGATCTGTGTTTTTTTCTTAGCCCCGTCCTTTTTCAAATAAAAATGACGGTATTCATACTGATCTTGCGGCATTTTGTCGAATGCAGGTCCGATCTGCGGTTCAAAAGCAAACGTGTATGCATCGTTCTCGAACGAAAGGGGAATAGCCTTGTTCACGCTATTGTCGATGGCGATGTTGATTTCAAACAGGTAATCGTCTTCCCCGAACGTATAGGTTTTCGTGATGGTGAATGGATCGGAACTCCCTTTGATGATGAAACTTTGGGTGAATATCACTTTGTTCCCATCAATGGTATGATTGAAGGTTGCATCAATCGGCATGGTCTTATCATTCCCGGCATACATCAGGAATGCATTTTTATCCATGTTTCCTTTGAACAACAACTCAACGGGTTCTCCGTTGGTCGTGTGTTCCTTCAGCTTAATGGAAGAAACAGAAGCTCCTTTGGGATCAAACGTGATGGTAAACACCCCCGTCTGATACGTAAAAGGAGTGGAATCCGCGTTTTTGTCGTCAATCGGCATAAACGAACCGTTGACACCGGATCCATAGGCAAGATTACTGGGAACAATCACATTCGTTGATGCAGAAAGAGATGTCGCATCAACGGCTGCATCGCCTTGATCAGTGTTTGCGGCTTCCGTGGTGGCAACGGGTTGCACAGGGTAGAACTTTGTCTGTAGTGTCATTCCGATGGTGATGACAATCACAGACAATACGACCGCAATGATGGTGTTTTTTTCCATATCTTCTCCTGATAGAACAATCGGTTGAGGTGTTTCAGGAATGATACGGCATGGTACGAATATTGATTAGGAGAGCGATGACGAACCCGAGGTATTTATGACCCTTGCTTTGTCACAAAGGGTCAGCAACTGCTGTGTCAACGTGGTGAAGTCGTAGGCATTTCCTGGATAAACCACAAAGGCAAAATCGTACCCAGAGACCAACCGTTCTTTTGAAGTCCGCCATATTTCCTTGATCTGTCTTCGGATTTTATTCCGTTGCACTGCGTCTCCGTAGTGACGTACCGGTATTACAATAATCCTCGACCATCCAAGGTCATTTTTCCATACAATCAGTTTTACACCTTTGCAGGAAACAGCTTTTCCCTTTTTGAATATTCGGTCAATCTCTGGACGATTACGGACAATCTCGCTTTTAGTAAGGCTTTTTCTCATCACTAGCAGTGAGCTTATATCTGCCTGCGGCTCTTCTTCTTGCAAGAACAGCACGTCCACTTTTCGTGGCCATACGAGCGCGAAATCCAAACTTTCTCGTCCTTCTCATCTTGCTAGGTTGATACGTTCTTTTCCCTTTGTAACTCATAGTACAACTCCAAATTTCATCGCATCATCTCATGCGCGGATTTTCACACATAAAAAATGGGGACATTAACCCCTGTGAGAAATAAACTATAGTGAGAGGTTCACTTTACGTCAAGCATTCCGGCGATTACGATAGAAGAAGAATCTTCCGTATTCCGAGTGAAGGGTACTCTTTCTGAATTTTTTTGATGACAGTTCCTTGTTGCATAGAAAACAATTGGCTCCATGCGGGATGGTCGGCTTTTACGACCAACGTATCACCCTTGATTTCCTTCAGTCCAATATGCCCCACGAATTTTTCCCCGATGATCATATCCCACCGGGATATCATCCGATATCTGCTGTCGTTATCCGTGTTGATGTGCAGTGACCCCATCACCTTTTTCACCAACAGCTTCGCATTAATGAATTCATCGTCATCCATAATTTCCAAACCTTCCTTCCTTCACCGTATAAATGATGCTTTCCATGGAAGGAATCACGGAAAAATACTGTTCTTGCGGCAAAAACGTGAAAAAAACCTGATCATACCCATCAATCATTTCAAGAAATCTGTTTCTTTTTTCGTGATCGAGTTCAAGGAGTACATCATCTACCAGAATGACGGGTTGTTTTCCGGTCTTCATCGTGAAAAACCACATTTGCGCCACTCTGAACAACAAGGAAGCCAACCTCAGTTGCCCTGTGGAACCGATGTCGGAAAATTGTTTTGTTCCGGACATAACGATAAAACGATCTCTATGAATGCCACTTGAAGTTGTT
>JBAXYP010000230.1:0-3871 GCA_041670725.1 Sphaerochaetaceae bacterium | reverse complement strand
CCCAAACCGGACCATGCGGCGGATGCATTGGCTGCGGCGCTGTGCCTGGCGACGTTCGAGTCTACAAACAACCGGATGAGAGTGGGAAATCCCTAGCCCTTTGGCGTTGTCTGTGGTATGCTGGGAACAGTATACAGATTATAAGCGAAAAGAGACGGTGAGGCATGATCAACGCAATCACAGGTGATATCGTAATTGTCAAGGACCAAGAAGTGGTGCTCAGGGCTGGTTCGGTGGAATTCTCGCTGATCGTCAGCGGACAAACCGCATCAAAGATGGCGGCCTTCACCGGCGAGAGACGAGAGAACGTCCGGCTTCTTGCCGTGCTGTCCCATCATGAGGACAGCATGCTTCTGTACGGATTCTATGACGAGTGGGAACGTGAAGCGTTCACACAACTGCAAAGCGTGGGTGGCATCGGTCCGAAACAGGCCTTGAAGATCCTTTCGGGAATTTCGGTGGAGAATCTTGCCAAGGCGTTGGATCAGAGCGACGTGAAATTCTTGTCAAATGTCCCGGGCGTAGGTCCGAAGACCGCACAGAAGATGATTCTGCAGTTACGGAACAAACTCGTCATCGACGAGGAGACGGAAAAACAGACGAGAGACGGGAACGCAACGCCGTTTTCCGAAGTGGTGGCGGGGTTAACGGAAATGGGCTATGAACGACGCAAGGCGGAGGATGCGATCTCCCGGATCGTAGAGCAATACAAGGAAAAACTGGAAAACTTGTCCCAAGCCGACCAGGAGACGTTCGTTTTCCAGCATGCCATCAGGTATTTGGGGTGACGCATGACGGAAATCGAGGAAAACATCAAAGATCTGCAGGTATTGCAACAGAACTCCGTTGTATCCACGGAATTCCAAAACGAAGACGATAAACAGGAAAATATCCTTCGACCGAAACTTTTGAAGGATTTCCAAGGCCAACCGCAAATCAAGGAGAATCTTTCCGTCTACATCAAGGCTGCGAAAAGCCGTAATGAGCCGCTCGACCATACATTTCTCATCGGACCTCCCGGACTCGGCAAGACCACGCTTGCGTCGATCATCGCCAACGAGATGGGATCGGAGATCCGCATGACCAGCGCCCCGGCGTTGGACAAACCCAAGGATCTTGCCGGAATCCTCACAAACGTGACGGAAAACTCGGTTTTCTTCATCGATGAAATCCATCGTCTCAAACCGGCGATCGAAGAGATGCTGTACATCGCGATGGAGGACTTTGAAATCGACTGGGTCATCGGTCAGGGACCTGCGGCTCGTACGATGCGCATCCCCATCCCGAAGTTTACCTTGATCGGTGCGACGACCAAGGCCGGCGGCGTCTCCTCCCCGTTGATTTCCCGTTTCGGCATCAATTGCCATCTTTCCTATTACGACGACAAGGAACTCGGGGCGATCATCGCTCGTTCGGCCAAGATTCTTTCGGTGCGCATCGACCCGGATGCCGTAACGGAACTTGCCCATTGCAGCAGGGGAACGCCGAGGATCGCCAACCGTATCCTCAAACGCCTTCGCGATTTTGCCGTCGTGCTCGGCGACGGAACGATCACCGCGGACATCGTACGGATCGGACTGCAGAAGATGGGTATCGATAACAATGGACTTGAAGAGCAGGACAGAAACATTCTGCGAACCATCATCACGAACTATAGGGGAGGGCCGGTAGGATTGGACACGTTGGCAATTGCCATAGGAGAGAACGACAGCACCAACCTTGAGGATTACTACGAACCCTATCTTATCCAGCAGGGATATTTGCAGCGTACCCCTCGCGGACGAATCGTCACATCGAAGGCGTATGCCGTCGTAGGGCTGCAGGAACCGAAGAAAGAGGAAAAACGCAACAATGCTGACCAAGGATTTTTATTTTGATTTGCCGCAGGAACTGATCGCACAGACTCCAGCAGACCGAAGGGGAAACGATAGGCTTCTCGTTCTCGAAAGGGGAAGCGGGGTATATCAGGATGCCATGATGACGGATTTTCCGTCGTTCCTTACCTCGGGTTCGCTCCTTGTCGTAAACAATTCCAAGGTGCGGAAAGCCCGTGTATACGCACAGAGCGAGACTGGGGGAACGGTGGAATTTCTGTTTCTCGAAGAAAACCTCGACCATAGTTGGCAGGCGATGGTGACCAAAACGAAACGCCAGCATCTCGGTAAGCGGTATACGTTCCAAAGTCAGGACGGAACGATCGTCTATCACGGACAAATTATCCGGGAAAATCCGGATGAAACGAGAACGGTCGCGTTCGATCGTCCTCTGGACGAATCGTTTTTCGAGCAACTTGGACATGTTCCCCTTCCTCCATACATCAAGCGTGATGACGACTTCAACGACGAGAAGCGGTACCAGACGGTATACGCGAAGGAAGAAGGGTCCGTCGCCGCGCCGACCGCGGGACTACACTTCACCGAAGACATTCTTTCCAGAGTCAGGGAAAAGGGTTGCAACATCGTCGAAGTGACGTTGCATGTAGGACCGGGGACATTCCTGCCCGTACGGACGGAAAACCTTGAGGATCACCACATGCACTATGAACGATATGAAATCACCCCGGATGTGGCCGACGCGATCAACAACGCGAAACGGGACGGAAGGCTCGTGGTAGCCACGGGGACGACAAGCGTGAGGACGCTGGAGAGCGCCTACGATCAGGAAACCGGCTTGGTCAAAAGCGGATGGGCGAGGACGAACCTGTTCATCAAACCGGGTTTCACCTACCATGTGGTGGATCAACTGCTCACCAATTTTCACACTCCCGAGTCAACGCTTCTGGCGCTGGTCAGTGCATTCGCGGGGAAAGACCATATTTTCGCGGCGTATAAACACGCCATCGAAGAGAAATACCACTTCTTCAGTTATGGGGACGCGATGTTCATTCGCTGAAGCAGTTTCGTGTCCTGAGAAACCGCGTGATCTGCTCTGAAATCGCGTCGATGGGAAGCATCCCGTCGACGCGTACGAGTGTGGAATCGGCGGGCAATCCTTCGAAAGAAAGCTCATAATTCCGTTTCACTTTTTCAAGGAAGGATTGGATCTCGAACAATTCTTTCTTCCGTCCCCGGATTTCGATACGGCGAAGACATTCTTCTACCGGCGTATCGATGAAGAATACTACGGACGGCAAAGGAAAACCGTCGTTCAGCGACGCGACGAACGCATAAGGAAGTTCGACGCTCTGGTAGGCCAGGGAGGAAAACAGATATCGGTCGGAAATGACGGTTGCCCCTTGTTTCAAACGAACGGACATCTCACGGACATGCTCGTCGCGGTCGGCGGCGTAGAGAAGTGCCATCTGAAACGGCGAAAGGCATATCTCTTTTCGCAGGGCCCGCCGCACAAGGGATCCGATCAGGCCATCGGTCGGTTCACATGTTGCGAATATCGGCCTACCTTCCGCCTGATACAGGGCGGAGACCGCATGCAATTGCGTGGTGGTTCCGGCACCATCCAGTCCTTCAATGACAAAGAATTTGTTCCATACGTCGCGCATACGGGATATCCTATCCGAAAAAATTGTTCAGGGGAATAGGAACAGAGCTGGCAAATGATCCGCTTTGCGCTATACTTTCCCGTAATGAAGTATCATACGACCCGGATGGAGATTCTTCCTGCGATTGCGGTGACGATCATGTTCGCCGTCGTTTCCATCTACGCCGTCGTTCTCCTTGGTTTGGTCAACCCATCCGTGTTTGTCTCGGACATGATTTTCAATAACCTCCAGGAGCCACGGACGATCACCGTGACCGTCCAGTCGGTGGACAGGACGTTGTTTTCCCATCTTTCCCTCAAGAACGTATCTGTCACCTCGGATTCTTTCCTTGATATGCATGCGGATTCCGTGACTTTCGACGGAGGACTTTTG
>JBAXYP010000229.1:0-3872 GCA_041670725.1 Sphaerochaetaceae bacterium | reverse complement strand
CCGTTGTTGTATGAGCGCGGCTGGTATCCGCCCTGCCCGTTGTTGTACGAGCGCGGCTGGTATCCGCCCTGCCCGTTGTTGTACGAGCGCGGCTGGTATCCGCCCTGCCCGTTGTTGTATGAGCGCGGCTGGTATCCGCCTTGCCCGTTGTTGTACGAGCGCGGTTGGTATCCGCCTTGCCCGTTGTTGTATGAGCGCGGTTGGTATCCGCCCTGTTGTGGTCGGGACCCGTATGATCGTCCTTGATATGCGTTGCCGTAAGGACGTTGGACGGGTTTACCTCCGACGACACCGACTTGCCGTGGGCCAACGGAAGGTACGACGGATTCTTCTTGTGCTCCAGAATTCTGACTTTGCCATTGGGCGTGGTCCTTCACCGATTGTCCTTGTCCCGGAACCGGCGGCAGGTTGGTCGGATGAATGATCATCGGACCGTTGTGCAGTGGCGAGTTGGAGACTGGCCGTACCGTATGCCTTACCGGCTGAGCCGATTGTTGTTTCGGTTGAGTCTGTTGCTGGGGCTGTGCGGGAACGGGAGTTTCCTCTCGCTTCTGCACGGCTGACGCAGAAGGGACAGGCAACGGTTTTTTCGCGACCACTACTTTTTTCTTTACAATCACGACTTTCCGTTTCTCGGGGACCTTCTGCTCGACAACAGGTTGTTCCTTCGCTTCATTCGATGTCACCACATGCTTGATCAACGTAACTTGGGATTTCGTATCTTCCATTCTACCCTCTCTCAGTATTCCCTTATTCTTCCACAAACGAGAGGCCTGTTCCACAGTTCGGACACACCGTCATATCAGGCGTCACCGGTTTGCCACAGTTCGGACAAACATACTGCATCTGCGCATCCTCCGCATCTTCTTCCACTATATCGACATTTTCGCTGATAGTATCACGGATTTCCTTGATTTCATCATCAGAGAAATCCCCATACGATTTCAATTCTTCATCGCGCAGATTAATGAATTCCTCGACACTGTAGATGTCATGGAACTGCAATTTCTTCAGCAACTCCTTATCGATCGGCAGTTCGGAAAGCGCAACTTCGTCATCTGCGACTCCGCTCTCTTGCGGCATCTGCTCTGATGCTCCGCCCTGCGCTTCCGTAGCATTTGCGTTGCCAAAAATACTTTCCGCCTTGTTCCTCGCCTCGCTCGCGATGTCCAGTTCCTGGAATTGCGCCGGAGTCTTTACATCAATCTGCCAATCGCAGAGTTTGTTGGCGAGTCGTACGTTCAAACCTTGTTTTCCAATCGCCAGCGACAATTGGCTTTCGTCAACGATTGCGACTGCTTGGTAGATGTTCTTGTCAACAATGACGACATCCTCCACCTGTGCGGGACTCAACGCGTTCTTTATGTACATGACCGGATTCGGGTCGTAACGAAGAATATCAATCTTTTCCCCTTCGATTTCACTCATAATCGTCTGGATGCGGTTGCCCTTCAAACCGACGCACGCACCGACGGGGTCGATGTCCTCGCTTCTGCTGGCGACGGCGACCTTGGTACGGTATCCCGCCTCCCTCACGATTTTCACGATATCAATCTGGTTTTGGGCAATCTCGGGGATCTCCATCTCGAACAATTTGCGTACCAATTCTGGACTTGTCCTGGAAAGCGTGACGCGTAACCCCCTCTCTGCCTTTTCCACGGAATCAACGTAGCATTTGATCTTGTCGTTCGCCTCGTACGATTCGCGGGGGCTTTGGTTCCGTTTGGGAAGAATCCCCTCGGTGGTCCCTATGTCCACCATGATATCACCGTTGAACAACTGCCTGCGGTAATATCCGATGATGATCTGGCGTTCCTTGGTTTTGTATTCGTTGTACAACGTATCCTTGGTGATGTCCCTGAAATTCTGGCGAGCGGTCTGTTTTGCGCTTTGCACGGAAAGCCGGTTGAACTTGGTCAGATCCACGGGAATGAGAAGTTCGTCACCGATCTCGCAGTCGGAACGAATCTGCCGCGCCTGTTCGAGAGGGATCTCCGCCACTTCGCTGTACCAATTGTCTTCGTCAACGACTTTCTTCCGCGCCAGGACATCAACCGAGCGGTGGTCATCGGAAAATTGGATCTCGCAGTTGTCCATCGTCCCATATTTGCTTTTATATGCGGCTCTGAGGATATTCTCGATGGTGTTGAGCACCAAATCTTCGGAGATGCCTTTCTCTTCCATCAACGCTTTCACCGCGTCGCCCAAATCAGTTGCCATTGTCACTTTCCTCCCAACGATAGTCCAACTTCGCTTTCTGTATCTGCGGCAAAGCCACGCTCACGTCCTGCTCGTCCTTTCCGTCACCGATGGTGCATCTGGATAAAGCGAGCACATCTCCGTCCCAGGCGGAGATGTTTCCCTGGAGATAGGCTCTCCTCCCGCTGTCGTACACCCGTACCGTACGTCCCACAAACAGGCCGAACTCATAGGGATCCTTGATCGTTCTGAGCATTCCCGGAGTGGATACTTCCATGTACAGGTCCCGTAACGGGCCGGCCGCGGTCTCCGCGATCGGGAAGATGGCATGATAGGCCCGCTCGCAGTCACCGCTGTCCGCATCCTTGCCAACTCCCGTAATGAACACTTCCAACTTGACCTGACTTCCACGGATGATTTGGCAAATCTCAACGATCCTCAAACCAAGCGGTTCCAGAAGCGGCTCGTAGGAAATGAAAAGCGGGTTGTCTTGTAGTGTACTCTTTTCCATTTAATCTCGCATTCTATGAAAAAGGGATCAGCTTTCTCAGCGATCCCTTGCACGCGTCATTCTATGGTGTACGGGGATCTCTGTCAACCACGCAAGGCAAATTTCACCGTTTTCCTCTGTGCAACGACAAATTCCCGGGGAACCGGAGCATCGTCATACCACGCCTCGCCACTCTGGTTGTCCGTCGGATCCACAAGCCACTGGGTCCTCTTTGCGTCCCTCGCAGAGGCAAGGATCAAGGTACAGGGAAGGCGCATGGGATCGAGATTCCCGAAATAATGGCTCCAGCGCATTTCGTTCCCTTGCCGGTACGCGGACCCGCCGAACGAACAATCCGCGTACAGCATCGGAAGCCCGGGAATTTCGAACGAAGCCCAATCATGATTCGACACTTCGCCCGCTCTGACGTACATGCCTCCCATCCAGCCGGCTTTGATACCTGACACCCGGCACAGGTTGATGAATAACGCCGCCTGGATGCCGCAATCCCCGCGACGCATCGCAGCCCCGTACTCGGCAAGATTGGGAATGGTTTGGTAGGAGGGCATGTACGCATAGGAAACGTTCTTGGTGATATACGAATAGATTTTCCGCGCCCTGGACAACGGGTTTTCCTCTTCCCCCGTGATATCCTTCGCCAAATCTTCAAGATACCGGGTGCCGACGAGGTATGGACGCTGTTCCCTCGCATGCCAGGACGATGGTTTGCATTTTTGCTCAAGCAGATCCATCCGGTTGTACGGCAACGTATTGGTAAAGGAATACTCGATCCAGAACTCCTCGCCCTTTTCCATTTTCCCGCGAAAATGCGCGGTTCTCCGTTTTTTGCCGACCGCATCGATGTCCACCATTTGACCGCTTTGTCGGAGAATTTTCACGTCATGAAGAAACGGGCATCGTACGGGGACGGGAAGGTCTACGTTCAGCGTCTTACCGGCCTCGGCCGCTTCGTCGCGGAGGGAAAGCCCGATATGTACGGTGATGTCCGCAGTAACGCTTCCAAAACGGCGCATCCGGTCGATCATTTCGTCGCGGAGCGATGAGTCATCGTGCTGGGACGCCGTCGCTTTTCCGATCGTATCGAGAAAACGCCGATGGTAGCGGATCTGTCCGTCCACAAGGGAAAACGGGATACGTCCCTCCCGGCGAAGACTCTCAAGAT
>JBAXYP010000228.1:0-3875 GCA_041670725.1 Sphaerochaetaceae bacterium | reverse complement strand
TACGCGATGGCCATTTCCCTGCAACTGTTGTATCCACACCCTCCGCAGTTCAACTCATCGCTCTTGCTGTTCTTTCCCAGCACACGCAACGCTTTCTGTATCTCTTCTTCCGTATGATGGCTTGCGAACGGTTTGCACACCGACATGTCCTCTTTCTCCCGAATCGGCTTAAGGACTCCATATCCCTCGGCGGAAAGGCGAGCCACGAAATCCACGGGTGGGACAAACGTCCCTTGCTCCCGCACCCGCTCTGACGTAAATTTCGACGCATCGCCCTTGCGATCCGCGGAAGAACGGCCTTTCGCCGTTCCAGGCCCATTGATGCATCCGCCCTCACAGCACAACAACTCAAGGAACGTCTGATACTCCTCAGGGGAATGACCTTTCAGGCTCTTCAACGTACCTATGATGGAATCAGTGCCGCTGATGGCCACGGCGTTTGTTTGGAACGGATCCTTCCCCCACGCCAGACTCGCGATCATTCCCCCTTCCACAGGATAAAACGACGAAGAACCGGCCCTGCACGGGATGAACGACGGCGCATCCTTGCCGTTCAACCCGGAAAGGGCAATCTTCTCCGCGGCAAGCCAATCCCGATACTCGTCAAACGTCAAGGAGAAATCGGGATACCCCGGGTATTCGTCCGCTTCCACTTTTTTGGCGATGCACGGGCCGATGAATACGATGCCGATGTCGTCTCCGTACAAATGGCGGAGATACGCGCTGTGGCATTGGAGAGGAGAAGGTACGGGAGCAAGCTTGTCCTTCAATTCGGGATAATACTTTTTCACCAAGGCGACGACGGAGGAACATGCCGTACTGATCCACGGACACGATCCGCCGTGTGCACGTGCGTACGCCTCGATGGTCGCGTTGACCAGCGCGGCCCCGATGGAAGTTTCACTGACCCCGCTGAATCCAAGTTTGATCAACGAACAAAGGAATTCGTCCTCCACCCCGCTGAATTCTGCGGCAAACGACGGAGCCACCGAAGCGATGACCCGTTTTTTCGATTTCATGAATTGCTGTACCCGTGCGACGTCGCTTCGGACTTTCTTCGCATGAGCGGGACAGGTATCCACACAACGACCACAATAGATGCACCTATCCTTTACGACAACCGCTGAAGCGTCCTTGACCTGAATGGCTTTGACCGGACAGTTGCGGACGCATTTGTAGCAATCGCGACATTCTGTGGTCTCCGTATAGATAGGGTATATCATGGTTGCTTTTCCTTCGCTTTTTTCTCCAACGCCGACTCAAGGAGATCGATCATCACATCTCCCTGTACTCCATGGTACTGAATGCCATCTATGGTGACGTTCGGACCGATGGAACAGGCATTGTCACACAGATGCCCCACCAATTTGACCTTGTCCTCAAGATGATGATCCCTGATATATGTCTCCAGAACCGACAACGCTTCGGAATTCCCCCTCGCGAAACAGGAACTCCCAAGGCACAACTCTACAGTAATCGTATCCATACCGCATCCTTTTGTTATTTCCAAGGTATCTCTTTTTCAAGAATCAGTCAATAAAGTGAAAAAGTTGATATGTATAATAAGGCCATTTACTCCGTTATTCAGTGGAATACAATCATTTAAAGTGTATTCATTCACATTATTTAAGAAATACCACTAAACACTCACTAAACGTTCACCTCATCCGCCGTTTTTCTCCGGATCATTATCAAGAAGCTTTTCCCTGACCTGTCTGATCGTTTCCAAAGACGTAGAGGTACCCGACGCAATCCCGACGACCGGATACACCCGCATCGCATCGGTGACCTCTTTTGCGTTCTCGATCAGCCATACAGGTTTCCCTGCCGCTTCCACAACATCCGCAAGCATTCTGGTATTCGCACTGTTCCGCCCTCCGACGACGATGACGGCATCGCATTTCAAGATCAATTGCAATATGGCCTTTTTCCGTTTTATTGGACTCGAACAGACGTTGTTCGCAGTGAAAAACCTATATCCACCCGCTTGAAAAGCCTGGCAAACCGCCTCAAACAGTTTCTGGCTGAACGTCGTCTGCACAAATATCGCATACGAATACGCCGTGGAAAGGCCGGAGACCTCTTCCGGTGTCCCGATGACGGCAACCGGTACGCCGACATCGCACATCGTACGGACCTCATCGTGCGACCTTTCCCCCACGACGACGATATGATGTGCGCGGGACAACTGTTTGAGCATCTCCACATTGTGCCGTACGATCGGGCATGTAGCGTCGCACAACGTGAAACCGGCCTTTTGGAACACAGTCCTTACGCCATCGCCCGCTCCGTGGGCGTGGATGATCAGCACTCCGGGAGTGATGCCCTCAGGACTCTGAATCGACCGCAGACCTTTCTCCTCCAAACGGGAGCAAACCTCAGGATTGTGGATCAATTGTCCGAGACTGTATACCGGCCCTTGGGCATCGCTGAGACATTTGTCCGCAAGTCTCAACGCCCGATCCACACCGCCGCAGTAGGAAATGACATCTGAAAGGATTACACGCATGATCCCAGTATACACGAATAAAAAGAAACCGCCAAAGGAAGTCCTCCGGCGGTTTCTTTTTCCCCATGCAAAACGAGATTATCTTTGCTCGGCTTTTGCCGCCTTGCGCTTCTGCTGGGAGATGGTAATCCAGTTGAGAAACACAGGAGCGAGAAAATTGGAACTGAATGTCCCGATCACTACACCAAAGATCATGTTGATGGCGAACAACTTGATATCCCCGCTCGCGAAGATGGCAAGCGGCAAGATGGCGAGCAGCGTCGTCAACGAACTGTATATCGTTCTGGTCATGCTCTGCGTCACGGAGTGGTCGATGATATCGGCAAACGAAACCGATTTCTCCAGTTTCACGTTTTCACGCACACGGTCGAAGATGACGATCGTGTTGTTCAGCGAATACCCGATGATGGTAAGTATCGCGGCGACCGTCGTACTGGAAAATTCCAACCGGAACAAACTGATGAACCCAAGCAACATGAACACGTCGTGGAACAGCGCAAGGATGGAACCGATGGCATAGGCGAAACGGAAACGGATCCATATGTACACCAGAATCAGAGAAAGAGCGACGATAATGGAAAGGATCGACCCCTTCAACAACGAAGAGCTGAATTTTGGACCGACGTAGTCACTTTGGAGCACGACGAGATTCTGCGCCCCGAACGTCGCGGCAAGCGCGTCACTGATCGCCTTTTCCATCGATGCCTGCGTGTCCCCTTCCTTGACCCCCACACGGATCTGGAACACCTGATCCTCCGGCGCCCCTACCGTCTGGATTTTCACGTTGCCCAACGCTTCCAAGGATTTGCGGACTTCGTCGATCGTCACCGCGCCTCCATTGGCAAAATTCAATACCGTTTCCTTCTCGCCCAACGTAGCGGGGAATCCATATCCGGACAAGACGTTGGCGGTTTTCAGGGAACCATCGATCACGGCAGCCTGCACGCCCGGAATCTTGTTAAGACCCGCAACAACGTCAGCGACCGTAGGATATGAAGTGGGAGCGAACGCATAGCTCTTCACCCCTTCCTCTCCGCGCACATCCACCGTAATGGTGGATGAAGCAATGGAAAGCGTTATGCTTTCCGCCCCGGTATAGGTGATGGAAAGCCCTGTAGGCGCGAGTTGTACACGCTCCCCGAGGCCGCTCTCGAAATCGATGCCCCGGTTAAACCCGCCGTAAACGATGAAGCTGACAATCCCGACGAGAAGCAACACACAGGCCAATGCAACGGAATACCAGCGGAACTTGATGACAGGAATATTTTTCTTAAGCATTTTCGTCCTTCCTCCAGCCGATGTGCAGCTTGGCGTTCTTTTTGTCCACGACCGCCGCATCCATGATCAGATGCGACACGAACAAAGC
>JBAXYP010000227.1:0-3883 GCA_041670725.1 Sphaerochaetaceae bacterium | reverse complement strand
CCACTGGAAGCCAAGTGACAGTTTCGGCCCGTCGGCGGAATACCCCACCCCTGTGATGACCTGCCAGTTCCCTCTGCCTATGCCGACGCTGGCCGTCGCCTCCGGCCTGAAGCTGTACAGCGGGGAGCCCGCCGACACACCCAGGGAGAACCGGAACCGGTCCTTTCCCTTTTCGTATTCCTTCTTGTAGTCCGGCTGTCCTTGGAGGGTGTCTTCGTGTCGTACGTAAAAGAGGTGGTCGGTGTGTAGGAATGTGCTCAAGGTTGGAGGAACCACACTTGTTTTCGCTGGGAGAATATGTATTTTCCTAAGAAAAGGACCGCCCCACCAACGGTGGAAAGCGGTCCCAGCTGGAGTCAGAAACGAAAACTCTTAGATATTGTCTTTGGTCAGGACGGAAACACCTGTATCCACCACTTCGCCACCAAGGTTCTTGCCGGAAAGAACTTCAGCCGCAGCCTTGATGCCATCATACCCCATGACATCCGGGTTCTGCGCCATCGTGCAAAGGAGGTATCCGTCTTTGATCAATTGCTTGATCATGTCGGACTTGTCAAAGCCAACGCCGACAACCTTCGATCCACTTTCATGGATAGCGTTGCCGATGCCGACGGTCGACCCTTCATTCGCACCAAACAATCCCACGACTCCTTGTGTGATGAAATTCGCCGCCGCATCCTTGCTCCGTGCCGCATCCCCATCGCAGTACTGGCTTTCGAGGATATCATACCCTTTCCCTTGGAAGGCCTCGCGGAACCCCTTTTCACGGGCGACGGTAGACGCGGTCGCCGTATTGACACTAATCACGCCGATTTTCCCATCCTTGATTCCCATCTCCTGAAACTTTTTCAACATTTGCTCGCCAGCGGTCTTTCCCGCAGCTTTGTTGTCTGTCGCAAATATTGCCTCGCCCTGATAATTTGCCGCAGAATCGACATAGATGATCTTCACTCCGGCGGCAGTTGCCTCCTTTAGCGCGGCCGTGACGGCATCAGGACCATTTGCCGCAAGCAGAATTGCATCCGCTCCCTGCGCGACGGCATTGTTGATACACTCAATCTGCTGCGCATCATCTTTGGTCGCAGGAGCGTTCCACTTGTAGTCGATGTTTCCCAATTCAGTGACCGCCTTCTGCGCACCCTTGTCCACGTTCGCCCAGTGCTGGTCCATCTGATCCATGGTAATGAGCTGAACCTTCCAGCTCTTTCCGGTGGCTTCCTTTTGTCCATTCGCGTTGACTGCTGTGAGCGCGAGTGCCACAACCAGCAGAACCGAAACAATCTTCTTCATAACAGTACCTCCTTGTCTATGAATCATCCATAATATCGATAATCCCCGCGGGGACTATTCTCTTGTTTGCTTTTTGCTCAGTCGTACCTGTTTGCCACTACGAACGACCACATCCAGTAAAACCGAAACGACGACAATGATGCCGATGACGATGTTCCGTATGGCCACAGGCGCGCCTGCGAACTGCAATCCATTTTGCAACACACCCCAGATTGCTGCTCCGACGACCGTCCCCAGCAGGATTCCCTGTCCACCCAGCGTGGAGACGCCTCCGATGACGGACGCAGCGACGGCGTACAACTCGTAGCTGTTGCCTGCATCCATCGCTCCCATGCCCGCCGACGCACACTGAGTCAGTCCGACGACACATGAACAAATAGAAGCGACCAGATAAACCTTCATCGTGGTCGAGAGAATGCTGACACCTGAAAGCTTTGCGGCTTCTGGATTCGACCCCACCGCATAGATATGTCTTCCTGACCGTGTCCGAGAAAGGATGAAATTGAAAACAAGCCACAGAACGATGGCAATCCAAACGGTGGAGTAAAGCCCAAGAAATTTCCCATAGTAGAAGAAATTTCTGAAACCTTCAGCCGCCGCACCGATACTATCTGTGTTGTAGTTGTTGTTAGCGATCTGGGCGATGCCTCTAGCGATGGTCATTGTACCGAGCGTACCGATGAACGCTGGGAGCTTACACCCAGCAACCAGAAAGCCATTGATCAGGCCAATGGCGATGCAGGCGACAAACGTGAAAATGACAGCCAACCAAGGATTCATGCCCTTGGTCATCAATGTCGCGCTGATCATCGTGGACATACCGACCACCGAACCGATGGAAAGGTCGATGTTTCCGGTGATGAGTACGTAACTCTGCCCGATACCAATGAGCAGAATGGGTGCGATCTGCCGAAGCAGGTTGTTGATGTTCCTTCCTGAAAAAAATGTCGGGTTCAGGATACTGAATACCAAACATAACAAAATCAAACCGACAGTAACGGTGAACACCTGCCCCATTCCACGACTTCCCGCCGCCACCTTCCTTTTATTTCCCATATTCCTCAACCTACCTTTTTCCGGAACGTTGTCGCAAGCATCAGAATTTTCTCTTGCGTCGCCTCCCTACGTAGCATTTCTCCGGTCACATACCCCTCACACATGACGATGATGCGGTCAGCCATCCCAAGAATCTCCTGCATTTCCGAGGAGACAAATACGACACCAATGCCCTTTTTTTTTAGATCGTTCATCAGCATGTAGATCTCTACCTTCGCTGCAACATCAATGCCACGGGTAGGTTCATCGAAAATAACCACACGACTGTTCCGTGAAAGCCACTTCGCCACGACGACTTTCTGCTGGTTACCTCCTGAAAGCGAAGCAACCAATACCTCGTCATTGGGCAGTTTAATCCTCAATCCATCCACGGCTTTGTCAACCATACGTTCCTCAGCCCTGCGGTCCACCACACCATGTTGGCAGAGCAGATCAAGATTCGGCAATGCAATGTTCTCTCGCACGGGAAGTTTCACGCACAGCCCATCCTTTTTTCTATCCTCTGGTGCAAGCACCACACCTTGCCGGATCGCATCAACAGGACGGTTGATCCGAACCGGTTTTCCATCCAGAAAGATTTCCCCACTCTGCTTCGGATCAGCACCGAAGATCGCCCGGGTGGTCTCGGTTCGTCCTGCACCCATCAAACCGGCAATCCCCAGTATTTCACCTTCCCGTACAGAAAACGATACGTCATGCACCATTTTTCCTGCATTGAGATTTTTTACCTCAAAGATTGGCCTTCCTACAGGACATTCGACCCGCGGGAATTTCTCTTTGATCTCTCTCCCCACCATGTATGAGACAATCTGTCCCATAGTCAGATCCTTGAAATTTCCCTGCATGATGAACCTGCCGTCTCTCATGATCGTCACCCGGTCTACGATGTACTGCAATTCTTCAAGTCTGTGGGAAATGTACACAATCCCGTGTCCTTCCTTCTTCAGCGCCATGATGATCCGAAACAATTCCTTGATCTCCTTACTGGTCAAGGAAGATGTCGGCTCGTCCATGATCAGGATCTTCGCATTGACGGAGAGCGCTTTCGCTATTTCAACCATCTGCTGTTTGGAGACTGCAAGCTCGCCGACCAAGGCATTCGGATCAAGGTCTATGGAAAGCTCGTTAAGGATCGCCATCGATTGGCGTACCATCTCAGCCTGATCGAGTACACCGTTTCTCCTGCAAATCTCCCGTCCCAGAAAAATGTTTTCGGCTACGGTCAGATGCTGACACATGTTCAATTCCTGATGGATGATGGCAACTCCAAGTTTCTTCGCAATGTTCGGAGTAATCTCCCCTACCTCGTTGCCAAAGATCCGTATCGTGCCTGAGTCCCGTGTATACGCTCCGGAAAGAATCTTCATCAACGTTGATTTTCCCGCACCGTTCTCCCCCAAGAGAGCCATGCATTCCCCACTTTTCAAGGAAAAGCAGACGTCATCCAACGCTAGGACGCCGGGGAAGCTTTTGGATATGTGCTCCATCTCCACGATGTTCTCTTCCATACAGGACAACTCCTTCTGACAGATACAGT
>JBAXYP010000226.1:0-3885 GCA_041670725.1 Sphaerochaetaceae bacterium | reverse complement strand
CTTTGGCCGATGGTATAATGCCAGATACCTTCGTGATGACCGATGACCGTACCGTCCTTCATCACGATGTCGCCACGCTCGTCCTTCACGTCCAAAAGATCGGTATAATCTCCCCCGTAGAAATCCTGGCTCTCTTCCTGTCCCTCGGGATGAAACCCCTGCTCGACGTCGATCTTCCTTACATCGGTCTTCAGCATTTCCCCCAACGGATAGAGAATCGATCCAAGCTGATCCTGACTGAGCCGATAAAGAAAATATGATTGGTCTTTCCTCGCATCCGCCGCCCGGGCGATCGCATACCGTTCACCAACACGGACGATACGGGCATAATGCCCCGTGGCAAACTTATCGAAGGAAAGACCTTGCGCACGAGCGTACTCCAGCATCGCGCCGAATTTAATCTTCGCATTGCACCAGATGCAGGGATTCGGCGTACGGCCGGAAAGATATTCGTCATGAAAATTCCGAAGCACCACATCCTCGTATAACCGGGAAAGATCCACCGTAACATGAGGGATTCCGATTTTCCCAGCGATTTCCTTGATGACGGCGACATCCTCCGCCTTTTCAGGGCTGTAGCAACTGTTGGTATGCTTCGGCGCCGGCAAATCCTTTCTGCCGTTCCAGATCAACATGGTGACGCCTGTGACATCGTAGCCCGCATTCTTCAACAAGTATGCGGCCACACTGCTGTCGATCCCCCCACTCATCCCTACCAGTACCTTCACATCAATCCTCCGGAAAGTGAGTGTACCCAAAACCCTTGCTGAGGGCAACAGCACGTATGTGGTCTCCGCTTAAGCAGACAGTCTTTGCCTATCGGTATCGTCTTTGAAGGCAAAGGATTGGATATCTTCGTAAAAAAGTTTGCATTACTGGTTTCCCTTCTTGTTCCCTACGCTTACGGCTTCTTACCTTTCCCGTATCCCGTCACTTTCACATTCGAAAAGGACAGTCAGGATTTTTCAGTATCAATCCTCTCCTCCACGCATGGGAATTCGGCCATACGGACACAGAAACCATTATGCGCAAAACAGGAAAGAATTCCGCACGGCAGTACGCTCCGGTTTTCCGCACTCCATTTTCTTAATTACGACGTGCGTTTACCTTTTCCCATTCGTCTTCAGGCCTAAAAAGAAAACTCGCCACTACGAACGAGACAAGAGCGTACTTCCCAACGAGCACGGCATCACCAAGTCAAATCCAGTACTTTGCCATCCGAGTGTGTAACGTTTGCCGGTAAGCGTCCCAGTCCGCGATCGGTTTTTTGGCCAATCCTTCCTCGCAGGCCGCTTTCGCAACCGCGACGGCTTCGAATTCGATGACCCGCGGATCGAACGGCTTGGGAACGATGTAATCCCTTCCGAACGAAAAGTGGGTGCCGCCATATGCGCGACTCACGATTTCGGGCACCGGTTGTTTGGCGAGTTCGGCAAGCGCCTTGGCCGCAGCCATTTTCATTCCCTCGCTGATTCTGCTCGCCCGTACATCAAGCGCACCACGGAAAATAAACGGAAATCCGAGAACGTTGTTGATCTGGTTGGGATAATCGCTCCTGCCCGTGGCCATGATCAAATCATCGCGGACCGCCATCGCCGTCTCGTATTTGATCTCGGGATTTGGGTTCGCCATCGCAAAAATCACCGGATTCTTCGCCATCGACGCGACCATTTCGGGAGCCACGCAGTCGGCAACGGACAACCCCATCAGAAAGTCAGCCCCCCTGAGGGCATCGGCAAGCGTCCGCATTTCCGTCGGATGGGCGAACATCTCCTTTTGGGACGTGAGATGGTCCCGGCCCTTGTATACGACGCCACGGGAATCAACCAACGTGACATTTTCGTTTTGTACGCCTGCCGCAACAAACATATTCGCGCAACTGATGCCGGCGGCTCCGGCGCCGTTGATGACGATCCGAATGTCGGAAAGAGACTTGCTGACGATCTCACAGGCGTTCATCAGACCCGCCGTCGCGATGATCGCCGTTCCATGCTGATCGTCATGGAAAACAGGGATGTCGCATTCGTCGATCAAACGTCGTTCGATCTCAAAGCACTCGGGACTTTTGATGTCTTCCAGATTGATGCCCCCGAACGTCACGCTGATCGCCTTGACCGCTTCGCAGAACTTCTTCGGATCCTTCTCGTTCACCTCGATGTCAAACACGTCGATATCGGCGAACCGTTTGAACAGAACGCCTTTCCCTTCCATCACCGGTTTGCTCGCGAGGGCTCCGCGATCTCCCAGCCCAAGAATCGCCGTCCCATTGGAGACGACGGCCACAAGGTTCCCTTTGTCGGTGTATCGATACGCATCATCCTGGTTCTTTTCGATCTCCAGAACCGGTTGGGCAACGCCCGGGGTGTAAGCAAGGCTCAGCTCATCGGCCGTCTGACAAGGCTTCGAAGGTACCACGGTGACTTTTCCGGGCACGCCTCCCATATGATGGTATTCCAACGCTCGTTCACGCAAATTGTCCATGACAGGTTATTCTCCCGCCCCATAGTAGCACGAAACGTCGTATTGTTCGACCACCGCTCAGCAACGATGCGCGTTAAAAAGATCCGAGGCAAGCACCGATTTCAGAATGCCTTTCACCTCATCTCTCGTCTGATCCAGGGAAATGCCTTTCTCATGATTGGTATGGATGAACCCCCATAATCCGAAACTCAGAAAATTGGTGACCCGTTCCAACGGGTATTTCGGACACATATCCCGGCACGTTTCCTCGGAAAAATTCTCGATCTGTTTGAGCATGAACCAATAAAACGAGAAGAACAGATACGAATTGTCCGTCGTGTTGAGATGCTTAAAGAATGCGTATTCCTGCCTGAAATAGACGTCCAGAAGCACATCCATCAGATTGCAATAGGCCTGAACCGGATCGTTTGAAGGATTCGTCTTTTTCTGGAGGACGACCATCTCCTCCTTTACGATGGAAAGGAAATTCTTGAATATCGCATCAACGAATTCGTACTTGTCACGATAATACGTATAAAACGTAATACGGCTTACGTTTGCCTCCTTGCACAGATTGGTCACATTGATCCGCTCAAACGACGTTGTATCCATAAGTCGAATCAACGCATCCTTCAGACTCTGTTTTGTCTTCCTGATTCTCCGGTCTTCCACGGGGGAATCCCTCCTTCTTTCAATGATATCTTACAGATTCCAATTGTAGTGCAAACACGAATAAAAAAAAAGATATTATTATTGTTGTATAAATAAAAATCTCACACAAGAGGAATATGGCATAAAAATATGAAAATCGTTTGGATAACTCCCGCACCGTTCATGCGGAGAATAAAACCATACCGTTGGGGAGGGAAGACATACGGAAAATCAAACAGTATCACCGGCCCCTTGATCCTCGGCGGAATTCTGAAACGGGCGGGACACGAGGTCAGCATCTACGAAGAGCTCAACGGTGACGTCCCATACAAGAAATTGATCCCCGTAACGGATGTGTTCTGTTTCTCCATTATGACAAGCAACGCGCCGCGTGCCTATGAGTTGTGCGATCGAATCAGGGCGGAGAACCCCAAAGCGCGCCTGATTATCGGCGGCATCCATGCCACGGCCATGCCGAACGAAGCGTTGGGCCACGCGGACCAAGTGATGATCGGCGAAGGGGAAAACACGATCCTCGACGTCATCGAAGGTAGAAGGACGGAAAAAATCGTCCGATGCGTCCCGTGCGAAAACCTCGATGATGTCCCGTTTCCCGACTATTCGATCCTGAAGACCCCGTGCAAGGCGGCGAACATCATCACCAGCAGAGGATGCCCGTTTTGCTGTACGTTCTGCACCACAAGCCGGATGTTCGCCCCCTACAGGAAAAGAAGCGTGGAAAATGTGCTTCAGGAAATTCGGACGGACAAGAAG
>JBAXYP010000225.1:0-3888 GCA_041670725.1 Sphaerochaetaceae bacterium | reverse complement strand
GGGGTATTCCGCCGACGGGCCGAAACTGTCACTGGGGTTTCAGTGGACGTTCTGATCGTCTTTGCCCCTCTCCTCCAGGATCTTCCTGACCGGTTGCAGTTGCCTCAGGAGCGTCTCCGGTGTCCTGTGGTCGTATTCCGGACGGTAGCCGGTATGTGCCATCAGTTCCTCAAGGATGCGGTCCTCGGCCGTCCCCGAGATTGCGGTCTCGAAGCTGTGGCGGAACGAATACTGAGTCCTTCCCTTGTCCGGGATTCCCGCTTTGGCGAGGGCACCGCGCAGGTGCTTGTTCGCCGCGTCGGTCCCGACAATCCTCCCCCGGAGCGTGAAAAGCTGGTCGGTCCGTGAAGTGTCGGCAAGTTGCCTCATGAACCTGTCCGCCTGTTCCGTGAGCACCCCCACCTTGTAGGGGAACCCGGACCCTGTCGTCTTGATCCTCCTGCGGAGCTCATGGCGGTTGTTGGCGCTCTGCATGGTGTAGATGCCGTGCAGACGGGGGAGGTAGCACCCTTTCGACAGGCCCGCCACTTCCCCGGGGCGGAAGCCGGTGTCACGCATGACGAGGAAATATGTGGACCACATCAGCCCGCCCCAGAGGATCAGCAGCTCGCCGTCATCTTTCGGGAACATCAACCTGATTTCTTGTCCTGTGAATGGCTGGCGTGTCTTGTGTGTCTCCGGTATCTGTGTCACGTCGAGCGCCACATTCCTTGTGAGGAAGTGCTTTCGCTTCGCCTCCTGCAGGATTTCCCTCATGCAGGTCAGCACCTTGTTCTTGGTGTTCCCCGAGACCTCCTGCCCCTTCATGCCCCTCATCCCCGTGACAAAGTCGTCCACCATCACGTCGCTGATGGAGTCAATCAGATACCCCCCGAACCTTGGGATGAGGTATTTGCGTACGATGTCGGCCTGCGCCTTCCAATGGTCGTCGAGGCACCTGCTCCTCCTCGCTTTCTGTCTCGCCACGAACCCATCCGGTGCGGAGGGATCGTAGAAGCCATCCGCGAATTCCCCGAAGGTGATCGAACCGCCTTTCGCCGTGATGCCGTCGTCAGTGAGGTGCTTTTCAGCGAAACGGACGGCATCAACCACGTCGTTCGTCCCGGTATCCTTCCATTTTCCGGGGATGTGCCGGAACATGACCTGGATGTGCCGTCCTTTCGGGTGCCTGAATCTGTAGAGCTTGTCCATATATGATAATGTTGTAAGTGATGGCAGGGAACTTGTAAATATACCCGTTGGTAACAGGTTTGGTAACAATTCCAGAGAATAAAAAATGCAAGTCATTATGTTAAAATAACTTGCATCCATTATCTAATTACCGGCATCCAGAATCGAACTGGAACAGCTTACTCAGCCATCAGATTTTGAGTCTGACGTGTCTACCAATTTCACCATGCCGGCGTGACAAAAACGAATGTTACCAAATCTCCAAAGAAAAATCAACCGAGTTGCCAGATGGTTTTGAGTGATGTAGCCTTTCGTGATTTAGAGTTTTCCTGTAGAATGGTGTTAGTATGGAGGAAGGCATGAAAGCAGGGAAACGCTTTTGTAGCATCATAGTTTTGGGACTGGTGTGGATGACGGGATTGTTCGCCGCGGAAGAAGCGCCGCAACAGAACGTTGTCTCGGAAGTTGCGTCGCAGGCGACAGAGACGGTATCGTCCCGAAGCCAGGATGATTTGCTCCTCTCCGGAGTGCCGCTTTCCTATGGCGACGAAAAGTTTCGGGAGCGCATTCTGGAACGTACCGGCGGGAAGCGTTCTCCGATCGGATTGGTGCTTTCAGGCGGGTCTGCCCGTGCCATGGCTCATATCGGCGTGCTGAAATATCTGGAAGAGCAGGGAATCGTTCCCGATTACATTATCTCGAATTCCATGGGGTCCATCGTCGGTTTGCTGTACGCAGCCGGAATGAGCCCCGATCAGATTGAACGATGCATTGAGGGAATATCCTTGTCGAAATCCATCGATTTCACATTGCCGTTGGAAGGGGGGCTTCTGAAAGCGAATACGCTTGCTTCCTATGCCGTCAGCCTTCTGGGTGACAGAGGATCGGGAAAACTCAAACTGGAAGATCTTGACATCCCCATCATCGTCGTCGAGGAGGATCTGGTAACCAAACGACAGATTCTTGTCAGTGAAGGAGACTTTGCTTCCGTTTTTCGCGCTTCATTCGCCATTCCCGTCTATTTCCCGTCGGTGGAATACAAGGGCCATCTATTGATCGACGGAGGCATCAATAATCTCGCTCCGATTAATCTCGCGTACCAGTATTCCGATGATGTGATCGTCTCCACGACGTTCAATACGCTGGACGATCTTAATTTGCGTAATCCTTTTACTGCGTTGAACACTATGCTGGATATCCAAAAACGGCGTACCGGCGTGAGCGAAATTGTCGCGCATCCCGACATGGTTTGGGTGCGATGTGATGTCGAGAAGGTTTCGTTCATGGATTTTGCCGATTTCGGTCCCATCGTCAAAAAGGGGTATGATGCGGCGAAAGCGCAGAAGGATGCCTTGGCCGCCTTGCCTCCATCGCTTGGAGTCTCTTCGATGGAAAACCGACGTTCCGTACTTGAGAAATCGATCGACAAGGGGATGGAGAATTTTGCCATATACAATCACGTACGCCAGACGAACAACACCAATACGTTCAGTTTCGAATTCAATTCCTATCTTCCCGACGAGGCGTCGTACTTGAAAGACTCGGGAGAATTGGGGTTGGCTTATCAGCTTAAATGGGGGGATTTCTCATTTTACCTTCTCGGCGGCAGTTCTCTGACCACCTATCGTGACAAAGCGTTCAGTGCGTCTCCCGTCATTACCTCATCCATTTCCTATTATGCCTGGCATCATACACGTCTGTCGTTTCTGTTTGATGCGGACCTCGACCAAGGGACTGCAAAACCGTCGTTGTATCTCAGGGCAAATCTTGAGAGCCGTTATCTGTGGTTCTCCAATCATTTGCTGTTCAAAATGCTGGGAAGCGGAGAGTTCCTTCGTAGCTCGGCGGTTCGAAAAACGTTTACGGGAACGACGACGATGGTCAACGGCGGGCTTTCTCTGACGTATCAAGGAACGAGTTCGGTCGGTTTATGGAATGTATCAGGAAGCAACCTTTCCGTATTTGTCCAAGGATATGGAAATGACGGAGCATTTCGTCCTTTCCTTGCGATTCGCGGAAAGTTTGCGGCGAAAACCCAGCCCCATGACATTTTCATGAATCTTTCCACGACGTTGCGGTTTGCAATGGACGGGGAAGGAAACGTTCCGCTGTTTGCCAAGGATGGGTTTCGGACGAACAGCTTTGTGGTGCAGAGCGAGGGACATGACCAGACGGTTTCTTCCAATTCCTCCAATATGTTGCTGTGCGCCAACTTGACGCTTGGTTGGCAACCTTCAAAATTCAAGCCGTCACTTGCCGAGATGATGATTTTCAAGGACACGTCAATTGCCGCGTTCTTTGATTTTCTGTGGATCAATGAGCCGTATTACACCACGGGCATGGAGTTGACGATAAATCCGTCTTTCTTGGGGTTGAAAGATTTTCCGTTGACCGTGTTCTGGGGGTATGACAGCGCCACGGAAGGCGCCATCTGGGGATTCTGGCTGTCTACGATGCTGTAATCACTCGAGTCCGTGACGTTTGAGGTATTCCTCATCGTCCGTAGACAATTCGGTATCAGGAAGCCTATCGTCGTCTTCGGTGCGTTCGTCTTTAGGGATCGGTGCGAATCCGTCCAGGACGTCCGCATCCGTCGGTGTCGTTTCTTTCGGGATGACCGGCATACGTCCAAGAGCAACGTCCTTCACGTCGGCGTCCGCCGCTTTCGCCGTAGCAAGCCGTGTTACGGGGTCGGTGAGAAAAGCCGAAAATCGTTCG